>CAZEAL010000093.1:0-23338 GCA_964510265.1 uncultured Candidatus Saccharibacteria bacterium | reverse complement strand
TCATAG
The DNA here is from genome assembly GCA_964510265.1 of uncultured Candidatus Saccharibacteria bacterium. Lineage (GTDB taxonomy): Bacteria > Patescibacteriota > WWE3 > UBA101185 > UBA10185 > 2-02-FULL-38-14. Next base: position 23,332 of record CAZEAL010000093.1, on the reverse strand, counting down.
GGCAGTTTCCTTAACTAGATACTGTCCTATATTTTATTTTATCCCACTACATCAATGCAAATTTACCAACCTCGACTTTTGAAATATGTTCATTACGCAATTCCTGGAGGAGGATTAGATATAGGGGAAAACTTAGAAGATGCTCTTAAACGGGAAATCCAAGAGGAGTTGGGTCTTTTGGAAAAACAACTTTCAATAATTAAAAAGTCAAAGGAAGTCGTAAGATTTATATTCAAGTCTGGTCCTAGGAATATGCGGGGTAAAACGTATTTGGGTCAAGATAGACACTATTTCTTGGTAAGGTTTCAGGGAAATGAATCCGATATAAAAATTAATCCGGATGAAGTTAGAAAATATCTTTGGGTGAACTACAATGACTTAAGCAAATATTTACTATTTGATGAACAACTAGAAACAACTCAAGCATTGATTAAAGAACTATGCCCAGAAATTGCTGTTAACGGAAATGAGTAGTTTCCGAACTAGTTTTACCTTGATATATTATTGCAGTTACTTAATTTGGTATGAATGTTTTTCTTGGCTGGGCATTAGAGAACAAGTTCGAACTGTTCTTGAGGTGCAAGTTTAAGAGGATATTTTTCCTGAATATGGATTCTTACGTTGGCACCGATACTTTTTACTTTTTTGCCATCGTTACTATAAACTGCTGAATCTTCACCAATCGAAATAATCTTCTGTCCTTTTTCCAGAAGCTTTTGTATATGATTGGAATCGCTATCATTATAGTGACACCAGATATTATAGCCACTTAAATAATCAAGACTGAAAATATCTTTTAAATTAACGTCATTTTTATCCGCATGATCTGCAGTAGAAATATCCTTACCGAATATAATGGCTCCTGCACTTCCTCCGTATATCACGCCTTCATATTCAGATACATTTTTTACAAATTTGGAGTTCTTTATTTCCCAAAGCAATTTAAAGGTGTTTCCCCCACCAATGTATATACCACTGTATTCGTTTAATGAAGTGCCAATATCTTCAAATTTGGTTAGCATCGTTATATCTAAATGACCAATATTTTTAAATGCATTTGAAAACCAAGATAGGCAACCTTCGGGGGTGTACTTTTCAGACAGAATGGCAATCGGAATGTATAAAACTCTTTTTGACCCATCTAGAAGATCAAAAAACAACTTATGAGATTCTAATGAGGTGTTTTCATCACCACCTCCACCTAATATTAACTCCATAGATGTATTATATCAGTGCGAATTCCCTGATAGCTTATATTTGGAAACGTAGTTGTTATAGGAAGAAAACCCTGGCTGTTCATCGGGGAAGAAGTTCGAACAGTTTGTTGCTAGACAACATAATCCTTGGCTGACGTACTAGACGTTATTTGAACTTACAAGTAAGCATAGTACTTAGAGTCACTTACATTTTCAGATTTCACACCCCACATCCTATATAGTCCAAATCAAAAGAAAATAGCATGGGGGTCTTAATAAAAATGATCTTATTAGGAACCCCATGCAAGGTTGGTTACCATCTTCTGGCATCCCAAAAGTTTTCGACCTGCTTATCGTTTTCAGCGTTAGGATCGCGTGATTTGCCCTTATGTATTTTGTAAATCATCTCAACAATGCACGCTAACAAGATAAGCAAAAATCCAAAATCTGCTCCTGAAATATTCATATCCGCTCCTTGTTGGTTAGATTATTAGGTATTTGGTAAAACAGCGTTTGTTGACGAGATAATACCATTTTTTACGATAAAACGTTAAATTTAGAATAGATACAGCTGTTGCCACTACTTGATTTATATATATTAAGTTGCTACTATCCAAACAAAACTAACCTATAACACGTAAAGGAAAGGAAAATGAATACAATTGTGTTGGTTTTACTCAAACCTGACTGTATTGTAAGGGGATTAACCGATGTGGTTATTTCTGGAATCACAAGATCTGGATTGAGAATTGTGTATTCTGAAGATACGCTACTAACTATAGAGCAGGTGGAAAGCATCTACTCCGAAATGGTTAATGCACCTTTCTACCATGCAATGGTTGAGTATTTAACTTCTTCGCCTAGTAAGATACTACTAGTCTCAGGAGAAAATGCACAAGGCATTATGCAAACAGTGAAGGGCAATGATGTAAGAGGAACTGGTGTCAGAGGCGAATACTTAAGAAAAGATCCCGATGGTAACCCTGTGGATGCTATTCAAAGCGGTGGGAGACTATATGTCTTTAAGAACATAATTCACGTTTCAGATGATGGCATGACAGAAAGAGAGTTCTTTTGTCTTAAGGGGAGAAAAGTGTCGGATCTGGTTAGGCGCTCGTAAGAATAAGGGTTGTAAATCTATAATGGCTTGCAACCCTTTTATTCAATGTTTAATCCAGAATACTAATTATTTCATCGCAAACGTATCTTATTTCTTTTCTACTAAGTTTGGGTCCAGAAGGTAAACTGATCCCACAATTCCCCAAATACTCCGAAACGGGTAATTTATCTTTATTGTTAAATCTTATGTACTTATGAAGTGGAAAAAAGAATGGTCTGGATTCGATACCTTTTTTATGCAAAATATCTATTAGAGAGTCCCTGCTAATTTTTCCATTAGAAGCTAGTAATATTGAAAACATCCAAAAAACACTTTCTGCCCATTCAGCGTTTGGTTGCATGGTTATTTTATTGTGCAGTGGTTGTAAGTATTCACAATATGTAGCATGTATTTCCTTTTTTCTTTCAATATTATCAGTAATCTTTTCTAATTGAGCGAGTCCGATGGCTGCTTGTATATTTGTCATTCTGTAATTGAATCCAAGCTCGGGATAATAATATTTTCTTTCAGGTGAACTTCCATGATTTCTAAGCGTTCTTATTTTATCTGCTATAGCCTTGTTACTAGTTGTTATCATACCACCCTCACCTGTTGTAATTATCTTGTTACCATAAAATGAAAAGCACCCCGCATTCCCAATAGAACCAACTATTTTATTGTTATACCGAGCTCCATGGGCTTCTGCTGCGTCTTCAATGATTATTAAATTGTATTTTTGTGCAATTTTAATTATTTTATCCATTTTTGCAGGGTGGCCATATAAATGCACAGGTATTATAGCTTTAGTTTTTGGTGTAATTTTAGACTCAATATTTTCAGGATCAATATTCCACGTATCAAATTCTGAATCAACGAATACTGGTTTTGCACCCGTATATACCACAGCATTTGCAGTTGCGACAAAAGTCATAGAAGGGACTATTACTTCATCACCAGGACCTATTGAATACGCTACTAGGCATAAATGCAAGGCCGAGGTACCATTTGAAGTTGTTATAGCATATTTAGTATTGCAGAATTCCGCAAATTTATCTTCGAACTTACTGATATTTTCTCCAGCTGAAGAAATCCAACCAGATTTCACCGTCTTAATTACTAACTCGAGTTCTCTTTCGTCGATAATGGGATTAGCAACTGGAACGTTCATTGTATTTAATCAATTACGTCAGGCAGAAGTTCTTTAATTGCTTTTATATTATTTTCGTATTGATTTGGAAAGACTAAATATGTTTGTAAATCTTTGCCTTGCACCCAATTATGCTTTTTGAATTCAAGTGGCGTAAAAACTAATTTACTCTTGTCTCCCAGAAATCTCAAAACAACCTGATCATAGGATTGTCCTCGGTATTTACCATTGTGTATTTTCATAACTGTGTCTTCTGGGTAGTCGTATTCAATTTTATGAGCACTAACCCCGACAAGTTCAAATTCATTTTCTTCTGCACCTATTTCTTCTTTTAGTTCCCTATAGATGTTTTGTTCTAAGGTTTCGTTATCTTCTCTACCTCCACCTAGAAAAACCCACTCATTGTCTTTATAGTTGTTTTTTTGCACGATTAAAAAATTACTATTTTCGTCAATCACTATAGTCACAGCACCTTTTCTAAAAGGTTTATCAGTTCCTTTTGTTTCCATAATTTTTTTCTTTCATTAAATAAATACTTCAGAAAGACCAGACTCAGTTCTCAAAAATGATAGCATATTATTATACTGCTCTCCACTAGGGTCAATCTTTTTTATCTTTTCCCTCCCTTTCATATACATTTCATCTGGGAATTTGAAATTACACTTATGAACTACTGCTCCGTAACTCCAATGTCGTGTGGATATTTTCATTCTTTCTAGGTGGAATGTTCTGTAATCAGAAATTTTTTCCTTGATACTATAGGTATTTTCACTTTTAGTAATTGACTCAGAAACTGTTAACATCTCTATAGTCTTCTTACACAAAACGTTCCACAATTTATCGAAATCTTGTGAAACGAAGTAATTAAGAAAATATGCATCAAAGAAGGGATTAAAACTTAAGTGTGCAATAAAAACTAGAGCAGTAATTTGTGATTCCGTAAAAGTTTTTGAAGTGACGCGTGTACTTAGGTATCCCGCTAAAGGAGCAATAAATTTTCCAGCATGATAGAGAGCCTGTTTTTTTAAAGAGTTATTTGTGCTGATTAAAATATGGGGATTAATAATTTTCCCCGTAAAATAGCTTCCGTACAACCTTGATTCACCGTCCTCCGATAACATTTGCATGTTTATCTCTGTAACGTGTACCGGTACATTCTGATATTCATAAATAAATCTTTTTCCACCGGCGAAGCTATCGTGAACAACAATCAAATCCAGATCACTTTTCTCATTGTTTCTATTAATAACATAACTACCATTCGCTATCCATAAGACTGGGTCTTGTTTATAAATTTCAAGCTCTTTGTGCAGAAACTCAGTGACCTTATTTATAAAAGCTAAGTTGTTTTGAGATATTATTTCTTCCATTTATTTACTCATATCTTCAAGAAATCTTTGTATGCCAGCAGCAGTAAACTCATGTTGAATAAATAATTCTAAATTTTTTGGAGATATTGTTATAAAGTCCACATTTTCTTTAATAGAATTTTCAAAATCAGATAGGGATCTAATAGACGAAGCCATTACTTTTGTGGAATCAGCAAATCTATCTTTAATAACATCAATAACATCCGTTAGTAGTATTTTTCCGGGATCGTTTTTCCCTCCTCTAAGCTTATTTACATCATCTTTTAAGATTTCGTCTGCATAGCGTCCTATTAGTGGGCATACGTATGTTGCCCCCGCTGATGCTGCTAAATAAGCTTGACTTGAGTTAAAAATTAGGTGTGCGTTAAATTTTATACCCTCCTTACTGTACTTAAAGATAATCTTAAGATTATCCATGGTTACTGGAATCTTTATGATGACTTTATTTGGTTCGAACCAATCCTTTTTAATTAATTCTTTTAGGTAATTTTCAGTTTCCTCTGAGTTTTCAGCTAAAGCCTCTATATGGAGCTCTATACTTCGAAATTCTTTTCTAAGGTTTTCAACAAAAGTCTTATAATCAACACCAGATTTTTTGAAAAAAGTTGGCGTTGTTGTCACACCCCTTATTAGCCACTTGTATTTTCTTATGTAATTAATATCTACCGTGTCTAAGAATAGATTTGAAAGAGTGTTAGTCATAAATTGTGTTTAGTAAGTATATACCATGGCAGAATGTACAATATTGTTGTTCTATAGTTTCTTTAACATGTGGTATTAAACTTAACCATATCGTTGAATGAATAAATCTAATTAAATCCCTCTTTTCATCGAAATAATTCAATAAATATTCACCATAACTATCTAATCCCAAACCATCAATATTATACGTATACGTTGATTCCGTTTTATTATTTAAGCCGTATTTAAAATTACCATCGTTTAAAGAATCATACATACCTACAAAACTGTAGTACATTTTTGAAATGTCATAACGAATATCACCAAAAACACTTGTAGTTCCAAATTTACCTCTGGGATCAATTAAATATAGATCATTGTTTTTATCTATAAGGATATTACTCAATGTGAGATCTCCATGCATGAATGAATATTTGGAATTCATCAATTGTTTTTTTAAATCATTGTATGTACGTTCCAGTTTTTCTATTGGGTATGAATATTTTTGACCATTTATAGTGATATCTTCAGGATTAATGCTATTACTTGTAATAAATTCTTGTAATGCAAGCTTTGGTTTAAATAGGTACATTTCATATATATCGTCCTCATTTGGAACTAAAGATTCTTTGTGAAATATTTCTAATATAGCAATGATTTTGTCTAGTATTTCAGATGTTTTGTTATTATTTTTACTCAGGTATTGATATAAATTATCTCCTTTTACGGCTTGCATCTCGTAATATTTCAGATCACTCGGATTTTCCGATTCCAATTTTTTTTCATAATTTAATATCTTTGGAATATTGTTAGGTATTCTCTTGCTAGCTTCCATAAACCAGTTTATTTCGTTAAAGTGTCTATCCTTTGGAGCGCCTTTTATGACTGTATCACCAGTGAATAATAATTTATTATAAAACCTAGAAACTACTTTATTACCTTTTTTTAATTTATTATTCATAGCTAATATGTCTGATTGAATTTTTTGGTAGCTAGTCTTTCTTGGAAATTATTTAGCAATTTTTTATCAGTTTTACTTTGAACTTTTTCAATAGCTTTGCGCAGTTCAAACCATTTTACAAATTCTTTTTTTCTACTTTCACTTTCCATTATTTTATTAATGTTTGTTATTTCAAAGGAATAACCAATTTCACTTTGGTTAGTTTCATCTAAAAGGAGATGCGTTGGAAGCAACAAATTGAGTTTAGTAACTCGTCTAGACTCCTTTATCGCTACCTCTAACCAAGATTCCGAGTTATTTTTAGTAACAGCCGGTAGGTTATAGAAACGCTCGTATGTTTCTTGCATTAAAATTTCTGTTTTAGAATCCTTTTTCCTAAAAATAATACATTTAGCAATATTTTCTCGTTTGTAATATCTTTCATAAAGTTCCAAGTGCTCTTTAGCTTGTTTTTTAAGATTATATTTAGTGTCCATTAGTTTTAGTGCATTCTTGATGTACTTTTTACGAAGTACCTTATCAGTAAGTAATTCAGTAATGGCCTTAACGAGGTTTTCATGGTCACCATATTTGCAGAGAGTACCATTGAAACCATGTCTTATTGTTTCATTTGTACCAACTACGTCAGCGCCTATAATAGGGCATTCACACGACATTGCTTCAAGATATACCGTTCCGTAACCTTCTGCCTCAGAACATAGAACCGTTATGTCTGCAATGCTGTAAAGTATTGGCATATCAGCATCAGAAAACTCACTATGCTCAACAATAATATTTTTATCCAACTTTTTTATGAATTCTTGGTATATGTCTTTTTCTTCAGCATTGTTAGGAGTTCCTGTTAATATTACTTTTATATTTGTATTTGGTATATCCAGTTTTGATATAGCCTCGGATGTGAATGATAAGCCCTTTCTTTTTCTAAGCAAACAAGGAATTAATATCACAGAGTCTTCCTCTTTAATATTTAGTTTCTTTCGCATTTCACCAAGAATTCCTTTATATTTAATAGGTTTAAATACATCTCTATCGATTCCTGGTTGTACCAAATCTATTAGTTTTGGGTTTACGCCTGTGCTAATTAAGGAATCTATGTAAGCATTACTTGGTGCAATATACCTAATAGAGTTGTCTCTGTTTACATAGTCTAATAGACTCCAAGTACTATTTTTTTTAATACTCTCTTCACGATACATGGGTGTTTTTGTGTGGGTTGTAATAAGTTGGATACCATAATTAAGATTAGCAATTTGACTGATTAAGGTGGGTTCTATATAGAAGGAATGTATTATGTCTGGTACCTCTTCTCTAATCTCTTTTAATAATATATCAATACCCTTTAATATATTTACTTTACCATAGTACATGTCATAAAAAGTTCTATATCTTTTTATAGTGAGATTATCGTTTATTTTTTCAATAGAATCTGTTTCTCCGTTTGTAAGTAATATAATATTTACGTTTAATTGCTTAAGTTCTTTTAATAGGTTTACTGTATAACTCGCTCCTCCTCCCAATACAGGCGGATATTCCATATGGAAATATATGATTTTTAGTTTTTTATTAAGCATAAATATTGAAGTGACAAAGTGATAATTTTAACTACTCTTTAATGATATACAGCATATCGAGGCGTTCTTGGGCGTAGGAATCGATATATTTACCTACGATTTCAAAACTAAATTTCTGTACAGTGTTAACTGCCTTCTTATTTTCTGTCACAGTCCCTCCAGAAAGCATAACTATACTTTGATTTAGTTCTATTGAACTATTAATTACTTGCTCTAGTGTTATAGAACCAATACCGGAGCTTTGATATGCATCTGCAACGCAAGTACCACACCTACTAGTTTCTCCTGGTTTTAATTCAATCCCGTAAGCTGCAAAGCGTACTCTATCTTTTTCTGGCAGGTCTAAACTGAATTTTACTAATGCAATTATATCTTTTGCATTGTTTTCTATAATAAAATGTTTTTTTTCGGGATTCGAGAGCGAACTACAAAGATGCTCTGCGGATTTATCCCCATAATCGTCCAGTTGATAGAAGTATCGTGTTTTGTCGGATAGCTTAGATAAAAACTCAGCAAGTTTGGACTTGTCGGATGTCTCCATACTTCTTAATAGTACTTTTTCTCCATTTTTACGTGTAACTATTCTCTTTTGTACTTTATAGTTTTTTTGATATGTGTTCATAACATAAGTAGTAACATATAGAGCAATTTGCAATTTCACTATTATACTACAGTTATAAAGAGCTATAGTATCCCCTGGATGGTTTTTAGAATTGTTTTACATTAAGTACAAAAGATTCGGGTACTCACTTTGTTATTTGAATGCACTAGTTGTACAATCTACCCATGGTTGTCAAGTCAATACGTACAATTGTTTTAATGAGACATGGTCAATCCAATTACAATGCTGCTGGTATTATCCAAGATCCTCTGTTGCCCAAACTCACTAACTTGGGAATTAAACAAGTTCAAGGGAACAAAATTGAACTTGGTAAGCTAAACCTTAAATTTGATGTGATAGTATGTTCAGAAACGACAAGAAATATAGAATCCTTGAAAGAGATTTATCCCGATTATTATCAAATGAATAATGTATGTATAGATTCAAGACTTCAAGAACGATACCATAAAGATATAGTAGGTAAGACAAAAACCCAAATAGAGCAGGAGCTTAAAAAGAGCCTTGATCCTAGGATGTCTGTACATCTATATTTTGAAGGAACAGATAAATCTAATCTTACTTACGGCAGATACACAAACAACGAATCCTTACAATCTGTGGAAAAGAGGCTTAAATCACTACTAAAGGACTTGCAGAAATTTAATACGATCTTATTACTTGGAAATTCTATTACAAATCACTATATATTAGAAATTTTACAATATGGATCTGTTGGAGTAGAAAGACCAAAACATCCTGATGGTAAAGAAGTGGATTTTCAAAGAAACGATGAGCTAAGGGTGATCAGCGTAGATGAAGAAATGTCGTTTCTTAATTTACGTCAGATTTACAGTCAGGTAAATTACCTATAGTGCAGTATTTGTTGTAGGGATGTCGTATCCTGTAAACAGTATCTTTGAGCTAATTGGCTGGGGGATAGGGATTCGAACCCCAATAGGCGGGACCAAAACCCGCAGTCCTACCATTAGACGATCCCCCAACAAAAACGTACTATTTAACTGTCAAGCTCACTACTAATTGCCTTTCTATCGCGTCCATTCTAGCAAAAAGTGTCCCAATTATAGCGCAATAAGACCATATTTTCATCATTAATGCGGGGAGCTAAGTAGTTTCGATTTATTCAATATTCTCTATATAGGCTCTAAGCATATAGTTGCATAGACTGGCGGATCTATCTTGCTGAGCTTCAAACTTATCTGTTTTTTGCTGGGGTACGCCTTGGGCATAGTTGTCACATAATCCTATAATCACACCTGCGATAAAATAACGCGTGTCTCCATGCTTTTCTATCAATTCCTTTATTCGATCATCAAAAACACTAAAACCCGATATTTTATTTACATTAGCGTCAATTACGATGCTGTCTATTTCAGAATATGCTTCCAAAATATGTATTACCTCTTCCGCATCAATTTTGCCAGCCAGTAATCCGCTAAATTCTTTGAGCAAACTACTTGAACTGGGCGCCGAATGCTTATCGTATAGCACAAGTTTTGCAAAAGCTTGTCTAAAAGTTCGCATATCTAATTTGGATGAGGCTAATCCTAATACCTCCAAATCCCCCGTTTCCAGCAGGGATATGGGAGATGCACCTTTTGCATCTTGTGTTGGATGATCCATCTCACCCGGCATTATAGAGACAAATGCCTTTTCAACATCGTGCAAATAGGCCGCAATACTTAATTCTTTCCTTCCAACGTCTGCAATATTTGAAAATATACATTCGCGTATATCCTCATCAATTACACTGCTTATTGCCCTGTCCACGTTATAGGCGGCCCACGCACATATATCCATGTGAGACGTCACATCGTATTGATGATGCTTGGAGTTTTGCATTAGTATCGCAACACCGGCACCGGATCGGCTTTTCACGTTCTCGTTAGAATAGAAAGTATTTGGGTGATTTTCGGCAGTTTTAACTAAAAACTCATCCACAGCATTACTTAGTGAAATTACTTCCGATGGTAATTGAGCATACAAACCTTTTTCTTTATCAGCAGTAATCATATCTTCATGAAGGGATGCACGTTCGTTTAGTAAATTAGACATAAAATTAAATGCTCAAATTCTTAATTAATTTTGGTGCCTCATCAACATAAAGATACCAATCTTTTATCCACGGGCTATTAATCCCATTATTAGACGCTCCTTCTTTTAGAACAACTTTAATTTTTTCCAAAGAAATAAATAATGGGTTAGTCTCCAAATCTCCTGAATATTTAAAACTACCCTCGGACATGTTTTTTATAATCTCTAGGCACTGATTAACGATTTCACTACCTATTAAACTTCCGAAAGCAGCTTTTGGTTACCATTTATCGTATGGATAAGGCTCGCCTTCAAGAATAACTGCTGCCTTTAACGCGTGGGACAATACTTTTGGGATGTTTATTAGTAACGAGACGCTGTCCTGCCTTCTCATAATATTTTCACAGCTTTTTTGCCAGTTTCTAGCCTCTACATAGTGGTAAAGAAAATAGGCCTCTATTATTTCTTTTGGTAATTTAGCTAACGCTTTCTTATACAGTGTTTTTTCAGCATTTATCTTGTCGAGAATTAAATAGCTATCTTTCATTTCGTATATAAGTGGAAAGTCGCAGTTATGAATTCTTTTTTCAAAATCTTCAAAATTCTCAATGTTCAAATGCCCCCATCTCCCACCCAATTCAAAGTCAAAGAAGGTAACGGTACTTTCTTTTATAAAGTCTTTGTATATATCTTGAGGTAATAACATCCATAAATCTAAGTCTGTGTATTCATCTGACATTCCTGTGGTAGTGGATCCGTGAAGAAATACTGCGCAATTATCAAAATATGTCTTAGAGTTTGGGATTTTTATAACAATTTCTTGTAAACTATTTTCAACTTTCTTGTACCAACTGTATCCTGGTTTTTCGTTTGAGTATTGGATCATATTTAAACTATACCAAATGGTGGGCGGTATAGGATTCGAACCTATGACCCCTTCGATGTAAACGAAGTGCTCTAACCAGCTGAGCTAACCGCCCAAATAACCCTCACATTATAACATTAGATTAGTGTGAAGATGGTAATTAAGCTTTGATCTCAAAAATCAGTGGTAACCGCATTGCTCAATGTAATATATTGATTATAATATGCCTAGCATGAAAACCAAAAAATTTACAATTCTCCATTCAAATGACATGCATGGAGACTTTTACTCCGAATCAGAAACAGAGAAAAAACAACTAATTGGAGGCTTAGCTCTATTATCGGGATATATAAACAAGGTCCGAAAAGAGGAAGAAAACGTATTGTATGTGATAGCCGGAGATATGCTTCAGGGTAGTATCATTGATACCGAGTTTAAAGGCATCTCCACTATGGAAATTATGAATTACCTATGCCCCGATGTTGTATCTTTAGGTAACCATGAGTTTGATTATGGTTTACAACATCTACTCTTTCTTGAGAAATTTGCAAATTTTCCAATAGTTAACGCCAACCTATACATCAAGCATAACAACAAAAGATTGATGAAACCCTACGTTGTATTAAAAAAGGCAGGTTTTGAGATATTATTCACAGGAATTGTCACTGATAAGATCATTGACGCACTATCTGCTGATCCTGTTGTGGGTAGCTTTGTTTCACTTGAAGAAGCGTCAGGTGAGGTTGGTAAGATTTCAAATGCCTATAAAAATGATGATATAGATTTAACAATACTTCTTACCCATATAGGGTTTGACTCTGATAAAGAACTGGCTTCTCTTCTTAAACCTGAATGGGGAGTTGATATTATTATTGGTGGACATTCTCATACGGTTTTAGAACAACCCGCCAAAGTTAATAATATTTTAATTGCCCAAGCAGGTGTAGGTACTAACCAAATAGGTAGATTTGATATTGAGGTAGATGATGATACAAACGCTATAGTTAGCTGGAAATGGCAATTGATTCCAATTACAAGCTCAATTGCTGATCCTGATGTTTCTTTAGAGAAGTATATAGATTCTTTTAAACAAAAGGTTGATCTTAAGTATAATGTAGTTTTATCAAAGCTTAGTCACGAGCATACTCATCCCGAAAGAACTATAGAAACGGAGCTCGGTAATTTGTTTGCTGATATTTTTGCAGAAAATGCCGAGTGTGATGTGATGTTTTTAGGAAGTGGATCTATTAGAAAACCAAATCTTGGTCCTATGGTCACTTTACAAAATATTTTAGAGATATTTCCATATAACGATAGTATAAATAGATTTACAGTAACCGGAAGCAGCTTAAGAAAGATTTTTAGTCATATTATGCGGCCTGAAAATCGTAACGATGAGGGAGAGTGTTATCAAGTTAATGGTTCTGTTCGGGCAACTTATAACAATAACACTAAGTTTTTAGATAGTTTAACTATAAACGGAGCCGGTGTTAAAGACGACACTTTATATACAATTGCTATGCAAGGCTACCATAGGTCAAACTGCAAAGCATTTTTAAATATTTCGGAGGAGGACTTACTTGGTAGTGGTAAATCAAAGGTGATTACAACATCCGCCAGAGAGGTTTTAGAGGAATACCTAAAGAATAATCAAAATACTGGTAGAAGGGTTGAGGGTAGGTTGGTTTACAGTTAATAATATTGAGTTGTTCTAGGGTCCTGTCGCAATACCTAATATTTTCCACGTTTTTTCTACCTTTTCAAGTTCAATCCAACGAATGTTTTCTCCAGTGTCGTAACCAAAATATGGGATTACCTCATCAGCAGATTCCGGTTTCATAGTTGCGTTAAAATTTACTTGGTAAGTGTTTTCAGAAGATTTTGTAATTGATGTTACTGTTACATTTTCAAAAGCATTAAGATGTACACCCCACGCTTGTTTTTGGGACTCATCCCCTACTTCTTTATCCGACATCATTGCTAAGGCTTCAGGTATGCGACCTTCGTCCATTAAACTAAAGAATACTCTAATGACATCTTCCTGCTGGGGTAGTGGTACTTGATTATCGTTAGCCGCGGTGTTGGCCGCGTTTCCCTCGTTGATCTGTTTAGTTGGTAAGTCTTTTTTAGTAATAAGAAAAAGAGTAAGTAGGACGGAAACAAAGATCGCAGACAATACAATAAATTTAAGGTTTTTACTCATACAAAAATTTTACTCTAAAGCTTTGCTTTTACCAAATCTTCGATATATCCTTTAAAAGCCTGGGCAACAGGTAATGGGTGAATGGTTAAGTCTGATACAAGTTTTAATGGGACCCACTTAGGCTCGTAGTAGCAAGAATCATCTTTTTGCATAATTTCTTTTTCAATATAATCACCAAGCTTTGGCTCCCCTTTTACATATTCACATATGAATAAGTATTGAAATTTATCAAACTCTTCTTGCTTGTATTTACCCAAAAGATTAATTGGTTTTACATCAACACTAGTTTCTTCCATCAACTCTCTAGTGACAGTATTTTCTAGCTTCTCGTCTATTTCAGATTGTCCTCCGGGGATTGTGTAATATGTTTGACCGTTCTTTTTACGATAAAGTAATAAAACAGTGTCGTCTTTTATAACAATACCTCGCGCTGATGCTCTGTTCATCGTTGTATTTTATCAAAAGTTGCTGGATTTAGTCTACAAAAGTTAGGGCTATACCCTTTTTGTCTGCTCTTCCGGTTCTACCGATTCTATGAATATAGTCATCATAAGTTTCAGGTAGATCGTAGTTAATAACGTGACTCACGTTTTTAATATCAAGTCCACGGGAAGCTACATCAGTTGCTAATAATATGCTTATTTCATTGCGTTTAAATTGGGTTAAAATCTCTTGTCTTTGATTTTGACGTTTATCACCATGAATTGCTCCTGCTCTAAAGCCTTTTTTCACAAGCTCATCCGCTAGTCTTTGAACGCCCCACTTTGTTCTACCAAATATCAATACTTTTTCAAACGTTTCTTGAGCCAATAGGCTTTGTAAATGTTCAACTTTCTTATCACTTGGTACTCTAACCAGTTGTTGATCAATGTTTTCAGAGGTTTCTGTGTGTTTAACAGAGATTGTTATCGGGTCTTGAACAAACAATTGGATGACTGTTTTTACTTTTGGAGATATTGTTGCTGAGAAAAACAACGATTGGCGCGCTTTTGGCAAAAAGCCAATGATAAACTTAATATCTTCTATAAAACCCATGTCTACCATGCGGTCTGCTTCATCTAAAACAACATTGTTAAACAAGGCAAGGTTTAAATGACGTTGTTTCATATGGTCCTTAAGTCTTCCGGGAGTTCCAATAACAAAGTTTGGGTTAAAACCTAAATCTTTCTTTTGTCTATAAATAGAAGTACCCCCAATACAAAGCGCAGATCTTACACCCATCCCTTGAGAGTAATTTCTAAATTCCTCATCAATTTGAACGGCTAATTCTCTGGTTGGGGTTACAATAAGAACCTTTTGAGTTCTATCATTAAATACTTTATTAATTAAGGAAATTAAAAATGCGGCTGTTTTGCCGGTTCCGGTGTTGGCAACACCAATTACATCTTTACCCTCAAGAATTGCGGGGATAGTCTCGTCTTGAATAGCGGTGGGTTGAGTGAATTTTTTAAATGAAATATTACGTTTTAATTGATCACAGATTGTAAATTCAGCGAAAGTGTGTTTTGGACAATATTTTTCTGTAACTGCGCCTTCGACGTGGCGTTTACCAACCTCTATAGCGTGCATTAAATCAGCCATAGACATGGAGCGTTTATTAAAACGGGGTCCTTTAGACCAGTTACTTTTTGGAGCACTGTATCTATTGCCGTAGCTATTTTGATGTCGGTAACTATGTTTTTGTATCATATATATCAATGATTAAAGCTACGAAACTGCTTATATTCAAAAAAAGTATGAATAGGGGAAAAAGATACGAATAAGAAATACACTTAGTAGTTAGATATCTTTATCTGTGCTAAACAAACTTAAACGAGATAAGCAGATTTGTAACTTCAATCTGCAGGCGAGAATCATAATAGCATGGTATTGGGATAATAGCAAATCAGGGAAAACAGGCCCGCTAATGTTTACTTTGAATGGCGTTGTGAACCTCTTTTACTTTGAACAAGCCAAAGAGTACCAAATATAAATGTAGATAAAATCGTTTCAATTGGTACAACATTAGTAGTCAAGACGCAGCCGAGTAATGCGCAGTCTACACAATCAATCCGCGGTGCAAGATACTTATTAAAATATATGGTCGAGCTGATAAACCCAAGTCTGTATGAATCGTTTGGGCAACTGCAACAAGTAAGGGGGCCGATTTTTAACTGTAGGATAACAATAGTAAGAAGTAGGGATAGCAATGTTAATGCTCTGAAAATATTTATTTTATTCATTATTTTTACTGAAAGTTTCACAGATGTATTATATCAGAACGGAATACCATGTTCGGGTCGTAATGTGAACTGGTGAGCCGGCTGCTAGAATGTGCGAACTATTTATCAACAGTAAAATCAATTTTTGTGGATGCTATTAAGTTTTCGATCCATTTTTTCCTTACTTCCGAGGGTATCTTTTCTGTATCTAAAAGTTTATTTAGTAGTCCCAAAGCTGGTATAAAGTTCCTGTTATTATTTTGAATAAGATGATTCATGTTTAAACCTTCAACATTATAGTTAGTAATGGTTCGATCTTGCATCCAATTTGACAATGTTTCTTCTAATTCATTTTGTAGTGGATTTATATCTCTTGTTAACAGGTCTGCTTGGTTTTGAGTATAGCTTTGC
Organism: uncultured Candidatus Saccharibacteria bacterium; assembly: GCA_964510265.1. Lineage (GTDB taxonomy): Bacteria > Patescibacteriota > WWE3 > UBA101185 > UBA10185 > 2-02-FULL-38-14. The sequence goes on along the minus strand of CAZEAL010000093.1, from coordinate 6,974 downwards.
TCGTTAGTTAGAATATTTCTAACTAAGCTAGTGTCAATTGTTACCATTAGGGACATTCTAACATAAAAAGTCAGTGGTGGAGCAGGTGGGAGTCGAACCCACATAGCCGGTTTTTCAGACCGGTGCCTTGACCACCTTGGCTACCGCTCCACGAAGTGATAACATTTTAACAGGCTTTTTAACTTTTATCTATGGAAAATCTATACGATCAAACAAGCTACAAAAAAGTAATATTTGCTGCAATGAGCAAACGTAACTTCTTTTTACGTGAACATATTATTAGATTTATTTTAAAACAAGGTTTTACACCAACCTGTGCTTTTATGATGTATTCATATTTTTTACTGGATACTGTTGAAAGAGATGCTTTGATTTCTGCAAATAATGCTTTGATTGAAAGAAGTGATGAGTTGTGGGTTTTTGGTGATATTTCAGATGGTGTGCAGGAGGAGATAAAATTGGCTAAGAGACTGAACCAACCTATTAAGTATTTTAGTACGTGTATTACGCCAAGTTGTGAGTTTAAAGAGATTTCTGAAGCTGAGGCAGTAGTTGAAAACCACTGTTAAAGTTCTTATCCCGATACTTATTGTCCTTTGATAGAGTTTTCAAAACGTGACAAAATGTCACGGTTTCAAAGAAGACACGCTATGTCTGCCAAGTCCGCTTTCTAACATCAACTACCTGATGACGGCATCTTCAGTTGGTTACAATCTGTAACCAACTACTATGCGGTAAATACTGTTATAAAAAATTTAGAGTAAAAAGCTGGCTTTGAATCTTTGTAAACAAATCCTCTGAATTTTGATATGGAACTATAACCTTTGTTACCACGTTTAGTGAACCGGATATCTTAGTACCTTCCCTATAAAAACACAGTATAGGAATACCAAAAGAATCCGCCCAACCTAACTCTATTCCCACACCAGTTGCCGGATAGGATACTTCAGCTATAACAAGATCAGAGTTTTTAATAATATCTTTTGTGTTTATAAAAGTGTCTGTTTCATGGGGTAGAAAAACGCTGTGTTGAGTGTTTAAAGCAGAGTTTCTGATCGGAAGATATAATTCATTTTTGTAGTCAAAGCTATTGGAGTGAGAAATATATATTTTCATCTCAAAGAAGTGCTTTGAAGTTTTCTATACTCCTCAAATAAATACTTGATCCCAGGCAATACATAACTCATCCTCTTTTCTAATTCTGCAGGATCAGTTTCCCTTTCCAGTTTATATTTTTGTGGATCCTTATCAAGAATAAATGGATCTTCCCACGATAACCAATCAACATCTCCCGTGTTTATTTCATCTCTTAACGAAAAAACAAGTTGAAAAAAGACACAAAAATTTCTTGCAGTAAGATTTGGTAATACTTTGTTTAATCGGTCCACAGTAAGAGTGAGGTGGCACCATGCAAAATCTAACGTTTTGCCAAATAGTATTTTTCCAGCTTCAGTTAACATTGATTCTGCTGCATAATAATTGGCTGGGTGGGTAGACCAGGCCTTCTCCGAACGCATAAATAAATAAGGAGAATTTACGCTATTAATGTCGCTTAAGTAATTGTCTTTATAGTTAAAAAGAGCGAAAATTGTCCTATCCGAAGTGCACAAATGCAATAATTGGTCGGATTTTGAGTTTTCTATGGAGTTTTTATAACAAGAAACAAAATGATCCCCTACCAGTGAACCTTCCGGATTTTCATTAACAACAAAGAAGCTGTTTTCTATCAGGAAGTCAACAGCCTCCGGGTTTCTTGCTAAAGTTTCAGGTGTGATACTTACAAAGGCACTATCAAACTCTTCTTTTAGGGTGGGTAACAGCTGCTTTAGGAATTTGGTTTCTATATTATTTGGGTCGTGGAATGGGAATACTAATGATGACATTTATATATATATTTTATAACCTTTTTATCCCTATATAATGACTGATGTTATTTTGGAGCGAGAGACGGGAGTCGAACCCGCGACCTTCTCCTTGGCAAGGAGACATTCTACCGCTGAACTACTCTCGCGAACGTAGTGAGCGAGAGAAAGGCGAAGCCTTCACTCTCGCACGAACCTTACCATTATACCAACACAAACCTTGGTGGGCGAGACAGGACTTGAACCTGCACAGGTTTTACCCTACAACGTCCTTAGCGTTGCGCGTATGCCAATTCCGCCACTCGCCCATAATGATAAAACAAAGGCATTATACAAGAAAGCTATGATATAGTCATCACATGGATATGAGCGAGAAATCCAATGTTATTGAAGGTAAGCAGTATAAATACTACGATTTAGGTCAAGGTGTAGATACAATCTTCTTTTTACACGGCCTTGGAGCTAGCAAAGAAATACTCGCAAAGGTTGCCCTTGATTTTGCACATAAGTATAGATGCATTGTTATGGATCTTCCGGGTCATAATGGAATAGAGCTATACGGATTTATGGATATTAAAGCAATTGCTAGCTATGTTAAAGCACTTATCCTTCAATTAGGTATAAAATCACCTCATCTAATAGGGTTTTCTATGGGAGGCTTAGTTGCAACTGAGCTTGCTAACGATTATCCTGACATTAAATCTGTCACTCTTTGGGCAGTACCTGTTAATTCAAAAAGCAGTTTAACAATTAGAACTAAGGCTTTAAGATGGCTCGTTAACCATATTCCAAGTGTTATGTATAACAAAATGTATACCGTTGAATATCTTGAGAAGTTATCAAAGTTTTTAAAGATGCCCTTGTATAAGAATGAGGCTAAAGCTATGAGTCAGCTTAGACAAAAGGATTTCTGTAAATTGATGGATATTTTAAATAAACATTGTTTTAATAAGAGATTCACATGTCCAAATTTACTAGTTTATGGCACTAAAGATCCTCTTATTTCAAAAGTTCATATTGAGAAACTATCTAAACAGTTTATAGAGTCTGTGAAGATTGTGGACCGTGGTGGGCATTTTGGCTCACACGATGGATGGAATCAGTCTATAGCACATATTAAGGAGTTTATTTCAAGTGTTGGTGCATAGACTAAAGTAAGGATATAATTTTTTTAGTGTATGATAAATAATTTTGAAAAACTACTCACACAATCAGGCGGGTTATTTGAGGGGCATACTGTTTTTAAAAACGGCTATCATGGAGATGGTTGGGTAGAAAAGGGTTTTATTATAAGAAAACCACGAATTTTGGATTTGGTAACAATTCTTCAAGCCGAAATGATTGCAAAAAGCTTTCCGGACGTAGACTTAATTGTCGGTCCAATAGTTAACGGTTCAATAGTGGCAAGCTTTGTTGCAAAACACTTAGGCAAGGAATTTGCGATAACTGTTGGCAAAAATGAAGAGATAGAATTTCATAGAATGTATATCCCTAAACCTCCTAAAAAGGTTGTTTTGGTTGAGGATTTGATTTTTACCGGGACTGATGTAAAAGCAAATATCGATTTTTTAAGATATAAAGGGTTTGAAGTTTTAGGAGTTTCTGTTTGGATTAATAGATTAAAGGGGGAAATAAATAAGACAAAGGTAATTAGCCTACTTGAACAACCACCGTTTGATCTTTATAAACCGGAAGAATGTCTGCTCTGCATTAAGCATGCTCCTGTGATGTATAACGATATTAGGGAGTAGTTATCTTGTTTGGTGCCGAAGGAGGGACTTGAACCCTCACTCCCTTACGGGAACAGCCTTCTGACGACTGCGAGTCTGCCAATTTCTCCACTTCGGCGAACGTAGTGAGACGAAGGAAGCCGCAGGCTTCACTTCGGCGAATAATTACTCAAGCAACGAGCTTGGTAAACGCCTGCACTCGATTATCCCCTCTTGAAGCTGCAAATTCCAGTCCTGACCAAAAGTGGATTCATAAGTAAATGGAGCGTTCCCCTTGGTTTTATCGATTTTAGAAAGATTAATGCCGGAAGGATAACAATCAATATCTGACTGTGCAAGGTACATCTCGCCGTTATCCTCAACAATCATTGCGATATGGTAATAATTGGTATCAATATGCTTTAAAACAATATCCAAAGCTTGAAGCTCCGGGGGTTGAATAACAGAATGATTATCTCCGGCAAAAACGTGGGCACCTGCGTAAAACACTGTCTTTTTATCCTCCGGCCATGCTAGCGAATTAACAAATTCTTCTTTCTTACCAATCTTCTCAAAAGCGTAAGAGAGAGTATTAAACACAAAGCCCGAACAGTCTACACCTAATCCGAATAGCTTCATGAACTCCTCAATACCAACACTGGTCGCACCATCGATATCGATCTTCCCAAGATTAGCTAACTCAATAACAGACTGCTCAATTTCCTCAGGTGTTCCCTTACCTCTGTACCAACCAAAGGGAGCTTTTCTATCCTTATACATTTGATAAATGTTTTTAGCCTGTTCATCGGGCACACCTCCATCTTTAAGTAGTTTCTTAATGACATTATTACCTACATTATTTATGTGGTAAGGAGTATTTACCTTTTGATTATAAATATTAAGTTTTTGATAACGGCGAATCATTTCTAAAGCGTAAGAGTTTAATTGGCTCAACATACACGAACCTCCTGATAACTAGTTACTTCTCACATACAGATCAAACCCATCTACAGGTATTTTATCGTATAAACCAAGGTTTTGCTGAACGTACTGGTTTAAAAGATTATCTTGATTCTTCAATAGCTCAATTTGATCCAAAGCAATATATTTAAAATGTGGAAACTCCGGATACATAACCTCATAATCTTTTCTAAAAATAACTTTATCCTCCGGAGCATTTTCAAAATGCCACCTACTGCTTCTTACAGACCCAAACAAAAACAACCTATCATTTGTTGTGTAATTTGAAGTTACATTCTCAATATATAACTGTAGTGCTCGATATTTTGTTGGCTGTAACAAAATCACATTGACACAAAACCCAATCATCATACTAAGAGCAAGGCCTGTAACAATAAACAAATATTTATTTAAGAATTTAACGTTATATACAAAAGACCCCGACAATAGCGCCAGCGGCAGGATAAGAGATGAGATATATCTGGCATTTTTTAGAGCAAGGTACTGAAATAGCAGTAAATTAATAACAAAAAAGGAAAAGAACAAAATTGATTTTTTGTCTCGTTTGATAAACACAAATGCGAGGGCAAAAGAATACAAGGTAATATCACTAAGTCTTGCTTGTTTTACTAGATAGTAAATATAAAACCACCATGGAGATTTTTCGTACACAGTATTACCTATCACGTGTTCCTTTCCTTCCGAGTTTCTATCTATTAACACATCTTTTACGGCTCTGGCTACCATAACCGGAGCTTTTACCCCGTTTGTAATTAAAAAGTGTGAGTAGCTAAGACCCAAGGTTACGAAGGTAATAAGGAAAAAAAGTATTATAACTTTAAGTTTTTGTTTTTTACCAAAGATAAAAAGTCCTATGATAAAAAAAGGAATGAGAGTAAATGAAGTTACTTTTGTAGCTACGGAAAGACCTGCAAAAACAGCTGTTAAGATCAGGTTTTTTGAAAAGGTGAAGTTTTGTTGGAGATATTTTACAAAAAACAACAAAAATAATGCCCAGAATAAATGCATAGGGGACTCCATCATGACCATACGATTTGCTGTAAAGAAAAAGCTTGAGGATAGAAGAACTATCATTACAAATAGTCCAACCCACTTGTTATGTAAGATCCTTGATATTAAAAAGGCAACTAGACCAGTACCTAAAGCCATTAAAGCAAAAGGAAGTCTTAGCAAGGCTTCATTTTTACCAAAGATTACATACGAAAGCCCTGCTATATATTTGGCAAGAAGAGTATGTTGCAAATTTAAGGAAAAAACTCCTCGTATATATTCTTCTCCTGCCTTTACATACAATATTTCATCTGTAAAAAAGTATTCGTAGTTAAGTTTAATCAAATATCCTACTACAAAGACTGTAAGCACTGTAATAAATATTATTAAAAATAGTTTTTTATCACTTTTAGGCATTCTTTTCTTTCAAATTTTTAAGCAGTTTACTAACCGGATAAATCATAGGAATCATTAACGCACTTAATAGTACTCCAAATATTAGATCTTTTGGTACATACCTCATGGTAATAGTATGCTCGCCTGAAGGAGCTAAAAACTGGAGATAAACCTTAGACTGGGGGGTTTGGTCGTCAATAATGTCGGTTCTAACTCCATCTACAAATATTTCCCATCCCGGGTAGCTTCTAACTAAGGTTTGCATGACAAAAGGTACAGTTGCCTTGTTGTTAAGTTTAAACTGTAGATAGCCTTCTTTTTTAACAATGTATGAACTAGTTGTGTTTTTTGGAATAAGTAAATCGATGTTGTTTTTATCTAGCGGTACATCGTAAAAGTTAAAGGTATCATCATATATTCTTGTAACACCAAGGTTTTTTAGGTTTTTAACTACATCTAAATCAGGGTTTTTTATGTTTATATCAAACCCTGTCTTTCGCTGACTAGCAAAACCTAAGGACGTTAAGTATTGTGAATAGATTTTTGTCTCAAAAGGTCCGCTGTAGCCAAAGAGTGACCAGCTAGGAAGGTATAAATGGGTGTTTCCATACAATAAATTAGTATTTGTTGACACAATTCTATTATTTACCATGTCGGCACTGATCGGGGCGATTTGTATGGCCGAGACGTCTTTAAATGCATATTGAATACTTGTGAGTGAGAAAAATCCTATATCAGTGGAAACAATTATAACCAGCAAGAATGACAGTAGGTTCTTGTTTTTAATAAACATTCCTAGTATTAAGACAAAAACTGTAAGAGCTGCGATCACAAACCATACAGTAAAGTTTCCATTAAAGTCAAAACCCCCCCTGTGTAAAAAGTGATCGATTATGGTTTTAGATGTATAACTTATTTTGTTCAGAAGTTCAATAATTAACAAAAAGGCAGGAATTAGGGCTAGGTATATAAGTCTTTTAAGATTTGCTTTTTCAAATAGGTTTTCAACGGCATATCCTGCAAAAACTGCAACCGC
>CAZEAL010000092.1:0-1531 GCA_964510265.1 uncultured Candidatus Saccharibacteria bacterium | reverse complement strand
TTTTATAGTAAATGCATCGGTTAATATGTATTCAGCTTTTACAGCCAATTTTGAAATTGCGTTAAAAAAGCCCATTTGAGTACACTTTGATACCCCTATCCCATCTATTGTTGTATTATCAATTATTTCTATTGAGTATGAAATGGCACTATTCTTAATAAATATACTGAGCACTTCTCTTTTTGCTGGTGATAAAAGCTTAGAGTCACGAATTTGAACGTAATTTTCTAAAATTCCCGATTCAATGTCGTTATTTGTATTGTCTTTACTTCCGTTCATTATATCGGCTAATATCTTTAAGTGTTTTGGGTTTAATATTACTGAAGCGACTACCAGCGGTCCCGCTAATGCTCCCCTGCCGACCTCGTCTACTCCGGCAATGTACTCAATGCCCTTAGAAAGCAGATCAGACTCATAATTCATAAGGTTTATATTGGCAGAATTAAATTCTCGGACAGGAGATTTTCTCATGGTATTATTTTACTCCTTAGATATTGATAGTCTCAATTGGTGTGTGTGCTCACAAATTGGGTTATATCTATAAATTTAGGCTATCTCGCCGTTTTCAATTATTTCCAGTTCGTGGTCTAAAAACGCTACTGAAATTACTTTATCACCCGTCGCGAGCCTTATTAATCTTACACCCTGTGTGGCCCTACCCAATGTGGGTATTTGCTCTGTAGATAACCTTATTACCTTTCCGCTTAAAGTGGCTATAAGTATATCCGTTTCTGCTTTTTTAGGCATAGCTTGAGCAGCTATTAGTTTTCCGGTTTTCTCTGTAATCTTATAGGTTAGTATTCCGGTTCCTCCCCTACCCTGTACTTTATACTCGTTTAATGGAGTTCTTTTACCGTAACCACCTTCAGTAACGACTATAAGATTATCTTTTTTACTCTCTTTGGAGATTACTACCATACCTACAACGTAATCATCTTGTTTTTTAGTTAGTTTTATTCCAGTTACACCGCTTGCTGCTCTACCCATAGATCTGACGTCTTTTTCGCTGAATCTAATTGATTGACCTTGTGAAGTAGTAAGCAAAATGTCGTCATCACCGTTTGAGAGAGCGACTCTTGTTAAATAGTCCCCGTCAGGCAGGTTTATAGCTAGAATTCCGGACGATCTAATGTTGGCAAACTCCTCAAGTGAAGTCTTTTTTACCGAACCTTTTTCCGTACAGAATACTAAATATCCTTTTCCATTTTCCATAGCTTCGGAGGATAAAGCGAGGAACGTATGCATATTCTCTTCCTGGCTGATATTTAAAAAGTTGACCAAAGCAGTACCTTTTGCGATCCTGCTCGATTCGGGAATATCCCAGATTCTCATTTTGTAGACGCGGCCTTTATTAGTAAAGAAAAATGCATAATCGTGAGTGTTGCAAATTCTTATAGTCGAAACCTGGTCTTCTTCTTTTAATGCCTGTCCGGTTACTCCTTTGCCTCCCCTGGCTTGTTTTCTATAAGCGTCCTCTTTTAATCTCTTAATATAACCATTTTCCGAAATAGCTATAATGCAGTTTTCCTGA
>CAZEAL010000091.1:0-2612 GCA_964510265.1 uncultured Candidatus Saccharibacteria bacterium | reverse complement strand
TGTATTAAAGAGAATACTCGGCGGGGTAGGTAGGGAATCTTATAAGGGCAAGTATTTATCCTTCAATAATGCCCTTACTCTGGACAGGTAACCAAATTTCGAAGCCGCAGTCATCGCATTTCCATAGCGCCCACAGCTTGTCATCGACAATTTTTCTTTTTTTTGTCTTTGTCCATTCGCCGTGGTAATCGCGGACCTCGCAAACAGTCCTCTTCTTCTTAAACAGTGAACGAAACATTGTCTCCTCCCTTGGTTATGTTGTAATTAACCTTATTATAACTATATTTGGAATAGAGTAAAGTCAACTGCATAAATCATTGACTCAACCTCCGTTTTTCGACTATCCTTTTATAATGACTGAATCAGTTGAATCAACACCGACATTCACTATTAGTGAACCTCTTAACAAACAATACCCGCAAAAAAGAAAAAGATTAACTTTTTTAGCTATTCTGGTTGTTGTGGGAGTTCTTTCTATGGCGGGAGTAACAATAATTACAGGAAATAATGCATACGAACAACTCAACAGACCATTAATTAAAACTCTATTAACAAAAGAAACCTCACAAAGCGGTAAAAACTTAAATCCCTTCGCGTCTTTAATGAAAACCGAAAAAAAGTCCTTGAATATTGCTCTTTTGGGAATTGACAGAAGAAGTAAAGCTGAATCAGCATACAGAACGGATACAATGGTACTTGTTTCCATTAATCCTAAAGTCAATAAAGTAGTTTTGATATCAATTCCCCGCGATTTGTGGGTTCAAGGAGGCAGGATAAATGCACTTTATATTCAAAGGGGGTGGGAAAGCCTGCAAAAAGCCTTAGAGGAAATTACCAGTCTTAAACCCGATCATTACATTTTAACTGACTTCCAGGATTTTAAATGGTTAATCGACAATTTAGGCGGTGTAGAAGTCGATGTGGAAAAAACTTTCACGGACACGCAGTATCCGGTAGATGCTACCAAAGGCTACCAGACAGTTAGTTTTACAAAAGGATCGGAATTGATGAGCGGGGATAGAGCATTAATATATTCCCGTTCGAGAAAAGGAAATAACGGTGAAGGCAGTGATTGGATGAGAATGAAACGGCAGCACTTAATATTAAAGGCAACGGTAAAATCCGTATTTTCTCCCAGAAACCTGTTTAATATAGACAACATTAAAGAATCCTTCACAACAATAATAAACCATGGTGTGGAGACTAACATGGATTTAGATGTAGCCTATTATTTATGGGATTTAGTAAAAGATAACCAAAAATATACTTATAATTCAACATATTTGGACGGAAATTATGTTTTTAATCCTCCTATGAGTGACTATGGGGGGGCATGGGTTTTAGCACCAATTAACAACTCTTATTCTAATTTCCGCGAGCACGTAAAATCTTTATTTGAAGAGACCAAAGAAACCACATCTTCCATAATTACACAAGACAATACGCTACAATAAAATATTTTTGAAATGTCTGAATATAAATCTACTCTTATTTGATCCGCTACAAGTTATATAGAAAAGGTCTAATCTCCATCTATTCTCAAACAAATTATTTTCCTTTAAATAAATAAAAATCGATCTTTTCAGAGAATTTTTCTTTTTTAGAGTGAAAACTTCATTTATATCAAAGTTATCGTGATTTCTAAATTTAACTTCGACAAACACTATTTCGTCTTTATAAGATAAAATTATATCTATTTCACCCCACCGGCAGCACCAATTTAAAACTACCAAACCGTAATTTGATCTTTTAAAATATTCGACTGCAATAATTTCATATTTACTTCCTTTTTTACGAAGATTCATTAATTTGAAAACTATTAAAAACAAATAGGAAATCTACAAACAGTTTATGTAGGAAAGCTTAAAAACATATTAAAAAGATTGTGGTACTTTATCCGGAGTTATTCCAAAATAATTTGCCAACTCTTCCGCAATACTCATCCATAAAGGAACAGCGGTTTCAGCAGCAAAAATACTTTTAGTAGGTTGTTCTAACCTGACTATCATGGAAATATCACGAGTCCCGGCGAAAAAACCAACAAAAGTTGCATTCGTCTTCTGCGGATCGTATTTACCGCCAAACGGAATCTGGGCTGTGCCGGTTTTACCTCCTATTTTATAGTTTTTCGTATTGAAGAATTTTGCTTCTCCACCTTCTACAGCAAGAACAAGTAGTTCAACCATTGTATCGGCAGTTCTCTTTGAGATAACTCTACGAACACTTTTAACTGGTATTTCGATTTCTTTACCTTCATCAACTATTTTATCTACTATCCTTGGAACTACCAATTCACCTCCATTTATAAATACATTAAAACCATTCAACACCTGTAATGGCGTAGCGGAAATTCCCTGACCGAATGAAATATTAGCCAAATCAATATCTGTTAATGTTTTATAATCTCTTACAGAACCGGTATCTTCCCCTTCAAGTTCTATATTAGTTTTTTCTCCGAACCCAAATCTTCTAAGATAGTCGGTCAAATCCTTCGTACCAACCAAGTGGCCCACCCACGCAGCTCCTATATTATTTGATTTCTGGAGAAGTTGAATTACATTTTGCACACCGTGGTGCTGACCGTTCCAATTATCAATATAATAATCAGAATA
>CAZEAL010000090.1:0-4151 GCA_964510265.1 uncultured Candidatus Saccharibacteria bacterium | reverse complement strand
GCTTATAACGAGGAAATTACCGCCGATAATTTATTTGAAAGAACTCAATTTCACAGCGAGTTTAATTACAGCAGCGGGTCTGATCAAAAAAGATCATTTCTGACTATTTTAGGCAGCAAACTGCTCGAGAGCGTATTTGCACTGTCAAAAGAGAAAATGTCCGATCTGTTCAATAACATGAATAAGTCTCTAAATGAAAAACATATTTTGGTTCATATATTAAACAGTCCGTTTGCGGCTGTGTTAAATGAAGGGCACTGGGACGGATCTCTGGTAAGTACGGAGGGGGATTATTTATATGTTGTAAATGCGAATTTGGGCGGAACTAAATCAAATTATTATATAGAAAATAAAATGAAGTATGAAGTTTCTTCTTTAACAAGAGACGGTTTGTTAAGAGGTGAGTTGACACTTGATTATACTCATAACGGCTCGGACGACGCCTGGCCGGGCGGACCATACACAAACTACGTTCGTGTACTGACGCAGACGGGTACTAAACTCACGGGTGCAAAACTCTTTTACGCGGAGGAACCGGAAAAAGATATATTTAAAGAGGTAATTATATCCAAAGAGGGAGCTTATAATTCGTTTGAAACAAACTTTAAACTTGAAACAGGTAAGGAATTGAAACTGGTAATAAACTTTGATCTTTCAAATCGATCGGTTATTAATCAGGAAAATATGGAATATAGGTTATATTGGCAAAAACAGCCCGGTACTTTGTCTGATTCGGTGGAGTTTGTATTTAACCCGCCATTCGGGTTGACTTTGGATCCCTCGGTTTCTACAGTTTCGATTGAAGGAGAAAAAGGTGTTGTGAGAGATAATCTTTTAACAGATAAATCTTATTACTTAAAACTGAAATAATTCAATCAATGGCTTTACCACTGACGCAATTAGATATTTTCTTATATAATGAATTAAGAAATGCCTATTAAAGAAGTACAAACTACTAACAAGCAGCATGCCGTACCGCAAAATATTATGGACGTTGAATTTAAACTCATAGGCGATTTAACTATGAGACAGTTTGCTTATCTAATGGTATTTGGGGGGTTGGCGTGGTTGTGTTTCAGCGTTCTAAGCGGGATATTTAGAATACCTTTGGCACTGTTCTTTGCACTATTGGGGCTTGGATTGGCATTTTTTTCTATAGCCGACAGAGGTTTGGATCAGTGGATTGTTAACTTTTTACGTTCAATGTACAGTCCTTCTCAAATGATATGGAGAAGAGAATTGAACGTACCTTCTATATTTTTATATCAAAACCTGGCTGTTGTAAAACATGAACTTGTTACTTTGGCTCCTACATCAAGCAGGAGAAAATTGGAAGAATACTTAGAATATCAAAATAAAACTCCTAAAATCGACAGATTGGATATTCAGGAAGCCGAATATATCAAAAAAGTCCGGGATGCTTTTATGGGAGAAGTCCGTGTGGCACCAGCTCCGTCTCCTTACGTCTCAGTTGCTGTGCAGGAACCTACTTACTACCAGCCGGCGCAGTCCGCTCCCCCTGCTCAACCGGTTACGGAAGAAATTCCTTTAGGAATACCTGAAAGAAAACCCGAAGAATTGAAAGAGGTGAGGGAAGAGGGAGTGCCTACTAAACCTGAAGCTGCAGAAATAATCAAGCAATCTTACATTATGCATCCCTCGGCGGAACAACTCACTCCCGAACAGTTACAAATCATCCGGTCTACAATGCCGCCTTCAGTACAGGCGGGTTTAACAATGCCTTCAATTAGTGCTTTCATTCCTTTAACTCCAATCACGCCGGACAGAAGGACGGGAAGAATGTTTACAAGTTTAATACCTGAAAAGGGAGAATTTATTCTACCGGTAAGAGGGGAAAAAGTTTTGAGGACCAATGAGCAGATGGAACTAGAATCCGATTTGGAAAGCAAAACAGATCAATTAAAGAGGCTGATCGATCAGATAAAACGAGACGAGATGTATAAAAATGTGATTTCCAAAGAAGGTCAGGTAGAAGAAGGAAGTGTCAAAAAGCAGGCGCAGAGTGTAATTGAGGCGATTAAACAGGAAAATACTAATTTAACTAAAGAAATTGACAAGCTCAAGGGAGACTTGGAAAAATCGAAACAAGAAGGGCAGGTTAGCACTGAAACTCAGGAAAGAATTCAAAAACTGGAGCAGGAAAAATCACAGCTGTCTGTAGATTACACAAAATTGAAATCAACATTTAACGAATTTAAAGACAAGGAAATTAAAAAACCGGTACAGACTGAATCCCAGCCCTATGGAACCGGTGCGATAAGCGCTTCTTTCACAACTAAGCAGCCTTTGGCCGACCGACCTAATATTTTATCAGGGACTGTTAAGAATAGCGCCGGCCAAACAATTGAGGGGGCTGTAGTTATAATAAAGAGTCAGAAAGGCGAACCGGTTAGGGCATTAAAAACAAACGCATTAGGTCAGTTTTCTATCAGTACACCTTTAATGAACGGTATATATTATATTGAGGCAGATTCCTCTAAAAAGACCGGATTAACTTTTGATATAATTTCAGTAGAAGTTAAAGGAGAAATAATTTCTCCCTTGGAGATTGTCGGAAGATGATTATTTGAAACTATGCCAGTAAAAACTGATGCTACAACTCAAGAACATTTGGATGTTGAAGAAATAAAGGATAATTTGGTTATTTTAAAAAGCGGAAGTGTAGCTGCAGTTTTACAGACTACAGCCGTCAATTTTGATTTGTTATCGGAAATAGAGCAGGACGCAATAATCGCCGCGTTTTCGATGTTGTTGAATTCTCTTACTTTTCCCGTTCAGGTTGTGATACGTTCCAAAAGACTTGATATTACTAAATACATTGAAAAGGTTCAAAGAATAGAAAACAGGCTTCAGGACCCTCTTTTAAAACATCAAGCCGAAGCCTACAGAAAATTTGTTCAGGAGATAATTAAAACTAATGACGTATTGGATAAAACTTTTTACGTAACGATTTCAACCGGAGGCGGTATGGAATCAGAACTTTCTTCCGGTCCTTTTGACTTTCTATCTAAATTGTTGGGGACTCATACCAAAAGGGTTAGAGTAAATGTTGACGCAGCGCTAAAAATGGCGCAGACACAGTTAGTGCCTAGGGTAGACCACGTTATAGGTGAGTTTAACAGAATTGGGGTTAAAGCCCGACAGCTTACCACACAAGAGCTCGTTGAATTATACTTTGATATTTATAACCCGAGTTCTATTCACGGACAGAGAATCAGGACCAATGTAGATGATTACAAAACCGCGTTGGTAAATCCGGCAATATTTGAGGAATAATTTATGAAGCTTCCACAGTTAACGCTATTTAAGAAAAAACCTAAGACTGAAGCCAAATCTGTAAAACCCACACCTGAAGAAGCCAGTTCACCTCAAACTTTGGCGAAAGGAATGGTAAATGTAAGAGATATAATTGCTCCGTCGGCACTCGAAGTAGATTTCAATCATATAAAAATCGGGAATACTTATTACAGAACTTTGTTTGTTTCAGGTTATCCCAGATTTGTGGGAGCTAACTGGCTCTCCCCAGTAATTAATTTTGATCACTCGTTAGACATCGGAATGTTTTATTATCCGGTTAAGTCAAAGGGAGTTTTGGACGACCTCCGCAAAAAGATGACCGAGCTGGAAGCTACTGTCCTTTCTAATAATCAAAAAGGCAGACTGCAGGATCCGGCTGTTATTGCGGCACTTGAGGATGCCAAGGCATTGCAGGATCAGCTTGTGAAAGGTATCGAAAAATTCTTTCAGTTTTCATTTTATATAACTATTCCGGCAGACTCTCTGGAAGAGTTGGAGCATATAACCACAAAACTGGAATCCACATTAGGGTCTTTGTTATTGATTTCTAAAACGGCGACTCTGCAAATGGAAGAAGCATTTCAGTCCACTATACCTTCTGCTATGGATAAGCTGGTAGTTACAAGGAATATGGACACGACTAGCCTGGCTACGACATTTCCTTTCACTTCGTCCAACTTAACTTCCGACGATGGCATTTTGTACGGGATTAATAGGCATAATGGCTCTTTGGTGATTTTTGACAGGTTCTCTTTGGAAAATGCCAATACAGTTGTTTTTGCCAAATCCGGTTCAGGTAAATCTTACCTTGTTAAACTTGAAGCATTGAGAAC
>CAZEAL010000089.1:0-1964 GCA_964510265.1 uncultured Candidatus Saccharibacteria bacterium | reverse complement strand
TTTTTCATGCTTATTACGTGGCCGAACTTCGCGATTAATTTTTTCAGTAACTATGCGTGGTACTTGTTTATCGGTTCTAAATTTTATTTGTGGGATTTTGGCCTGCTATTTTTCGGGAATTTTTTAACAAACGATCAAAGGCCCTGGTTCTATCTTCCATTTTTTCAACTTATCACTTACCCGATTTACATTCTTATGCTCTTTCTGCCGACGGCGTTTTTTTTCAAAAAACTAATCAAAAATAAAACGTATTTTATACTTTCCGTTGTATTAATCTTTAATTACTTCTTATATCTTGTGCTTAAACCCGTTTTATACGATGGGATAAGACATTTTCTGTTTCTTGTTCCAATTATAGTTTTGCTCGCTATCACAAATCTCGAATTAATCTTATCTGCACTTAAAAACAAATTCACAAAAGTTGCCATATTTTTTTTAATAGCAATCAACCTTTTAGCATTAGTAGCCTACACATTAAAAGAATATCCGTACCACTATCCGTATTTTAATAAAATTGCATTCATTTTTGGCAACCCATATAAACTTTTCGAATCCGACTATTCAAACACAAAATATCGTGAAGCTTCCGAATGGATTAGAGACGAATATTTGAAAGGCGAAAGCGTATACAGCCACTCGGATCTAAAAAAAATGCTAAAAGTTTATGCATGTGATAATGCTTTTGCTCTCGATTACTTCTCGCATAAGAAATTTCTTTCAGTAATACAAAAAGAGAAAGCCGATTTAGTTGTGTGCGACTACAGAAACTTAAAGCAAAGCGGCTATGAAGGTGAGGTAATTAAGGAATTTTATTTAAACGGCCACGATATTTTATATATTATGAAGCTAAAGTAATAAAAACGCTTCTAACCCAGCTCAAAAGTAGTAACACCATATATCTTTTTATAAGGTATTTTAGGTGAATTACCAAGGTACATCCTCGCGCAACCAAACATTTCTTTCATATTGTATTTCTGGGCTAATTTAACTGCATCTTTGTTAATTTCAGGTATATCTAAATAAACCTTTTCCCCTGTTACACGGCTGGTTAATCCTTTAAATAATTCCTCCGCTGCTTCATAATTACAGGCGAAAAGTGGTCCTATTTTGTAGCCGGTTACACACTTTCTTATAACTCCGTATCCCTGCAAACCACTCTCATTTTCAAATTTTAGGGACTTACTGTCGGGCAAACTTAGCCAGGCTCTTAAAAATGTTGTTCTGTTAAATCCAAAGCACTCTTTATCCAACTCTAATATTTGCTCAAAATCATTCACCGTTATTTCCTTTCCATTACTGCTGTAATTATGTTTTCGGGCAATACTTTCCATTCTTAAGTTTCTGTGAGAAAACTTGAATCCCCACTTTTCATATGTCGGCTGCATATTAAATACGCCATCAATGCCTATTGAAGCATTTTCATCAAGTCTTGAAGAAAAGGCTTTAAAAAGATAATCTGCAAGCTTGGTACCTAACCCTTGATTACGATATTCGGGCTCAATAATAAAGAAGCCACCGAAACCGAATTTCCCGTTATATGAAACTCCCGATACACTGCCAATCATTTTCTCATCCTTCTCCAAAGCATAAAAACCATTAGGATCGGTCTTCCAAAACGCATCGGTGTCATTTAAGCCGGGATCCCAACCCTCCTGTTTTGCCCAATCTACAGCAATTAAAAGCTCATTTTTAGACATTTTTCTTATTCTTTCTTCCATAATGTCTGCATCCTATATAATTAGAGGTAGAACATCTTGACTTTAGCTATGAAACTAAATTGGGCTCTTGAAGATAAATACAGCATTAAAGTTTTCCAGGAGGTAGCACAAAAAATCGAAAACGGCTTTCAACAGGAAAGAAGGTTTTACATTCTTCCTCACTTACCTGAAAAGTTCAGAGACAGAGTTGTTTATTTCCCTTACATCGAATCTTACATAAAAAATATTAGAAGATTTAACGAATTA
>CAZEAL010000088.1:0-18632 GCA_964510265.1 uncultured Candidatus Saccharibacteria bacterium | reverse complement strand
GTCGTGTTTGTTTAATACCCATGAGAAGGTGGAACACTTTCGTCCTTTTTTGGAATCAATATTATATTTTAGAGATCGTTTTAGACGGGTAAAGAATATAGATAAATCTAGGATAAAGTTACTTGACTATGGTTGCGGATTTGGTCATATACTTGAGTTATGTAGTGTTTTTGGAATAGATGCCTTTGGTGTTGATATTGATGAGAAACGATTGGATATATGCAGAAAGAAAGGGTTTAAGGTCTTTAAACCTGAGCAACTTGATGATACAAATAAATTTGATGTCGTTGTATCCACGTCAGTAATAGAACACGTGAATAATTTGCCAAGTTATTTTGAATATATTGGTAAAAGAACGATTAAAGGCAGTATTTTTTCCTTCAATGGGTTAACTCCCAAGATAATTGATATAGAGAAAAACAAAGGCGTTTACAATATTGTCATGCCTCTTGAGCACATAAATTTCTTTACTCCTAAATCTTTAAAGATTATTGCTAGTAGATATGGATTCAGGCGGGTGGGAAGGCAAATCGTTGTTAAACCTATTGAAAACTTCGGTCAATATTTTGTTCCGTTTGTCAGAATGGAGATATTTAAAGGTTTTTATCCTGAAGGTGAGTTTAAGGTGGACATGATAAAAATCACTGATTAGGTTTTTGTGGCTGTGTGTTTATAATGTAACTATGCCAATAGTATATAAGTGGTTGATGAGATTTAAATATGAATTGCTTGTGTGGCTGGTGTTTGTGTTATCCAGATTACCTAATCTTGGTAATGACACTTTTAATACCGATGTCTGGAAATGGAAAGCACGTATTTATGACTTTGGTAGCGGGGTATTTGGTTTAAATTTTCCTCAAACTATTCAAAAGTATCATCCGGGGGTGACTTTAATGTGGCTGGGAACAGTGGCGGTTAAAGTTTATAGTTTTTGGTACAAAGTAGTTTTGGGAACTCTTCCGCTAGACAACGATATTACCACTGTGTTTGAGCTACACTTCTTGCAGAAGTTATTCGTGGTGATGGGTATTGCAATTGCTGTTGCTTTTGTTTTTTATGCGTTAAGAAGTATGTTTGGTAATTACTACGCTATTTTGGCTGTGGTACTTATGTCCCTTGAACCATTTTACGTGGCCTTAACCAGAGAAATCCACTTAGAGGGGTTGATGACTACTTTTATGCTGGGTTCGATGATTTGGTTTTATTACTACCTAACTAATCCTGCATTTAAACGAAGGCTTGTGGTATCTGCGGTTTTTACTTCTTTAGCTGTGCTTACAAAAACATCGGCTTTGTATATGCTTCCTTTTATTGGGCTTTCTGCTTTTGCTTGGCATTATGTTGATAATGTTGGAGGAAGAGTTAGGGTTAGGTTTATATCTGCGGTTGTTAAAGCTTTAAAGATGTATTGGGTTTGGTTAGTTGTTGCAGCAGTTGGTTTTATAGCCGTTTGGCCGGCTATGTGGGTGGTACCTTTTGAAGCAATTAAGGTGATGTATCGTGGTGTTGCTGAAATAGGTTTGGAAAGAGGTCATGAGCAGTTTTATTTTAATAAATATGTAACTGATCCGGGTTTTAGCTATTACTTTGTTGTTTTGGGTTTTAAATCTTCTATAGCTTTGTTAGTTGGATTGGTTGGTTCCATTGTTGTTTTTAAAAAGCTAAGTACTGCTAAGAAAAGGTTTTTGATTTATACTTTGGTTTTTTCTATCTTGTATATGCTTATGGTGTCCTTATCCTCAAAAAAACTTGATCGCTATATTTTACCTTCCATTTGTGGTTTTATATTGATCGGTACTTTTTTTTACGAATGGGTGCTGGATCGTGCTAAGAAATTTAAGGTGATTTTGACTTTAGTTTTATTTGTAGTCTTGGCGGCGTCGCTGGTTTATATTCATCCCGACTACTTGTCTTATTACAACCCTATGTTTGGAGGGTTAAAAACCGGGATTTTTGTACTGGAGCCAAAGTGGATTATTGGTCAGCAAGAGATTGTGAGGTTTTTTGAGGCTGAGAAGTCAGCATTTAACTACCAGGATTTTATGCCTGGAGAGAATATGGATAAAATGTTAAATAAACCTGAACTTGCTACCAAAATGACAGTAGCCTTTCCTGAAAAATATTATACTCAAATATGGCCATTTATTAGAAAAATTGGGGGTTGGGCTGTGATATCAGATTTAACTCCGCAGGCTGTTAAGACTACATATTTTGTGTATCCTGTTTGGGAAGATGATTCGACAAATGAGGATAGGCTCAAGCTTGAAAGTGTCGGGACGATTAAGCTTAGGGGGGTTGATGTGTACAGGGTTATGAAGAGGATTGATTAGGGGAACTGCCGTTATGTTAGGTAAATTAAAAACTCTTATTTCCAATCCTGCTGTTTCAAATTCTGCAATGGTCACAGCGAGTGTATTTATTTCTTCTGTTTTTGGTTATTTATTGCAGTTTTCTCTTGGCAGATTGTTAAGTGTTTCTGACTATGGGACTTTTAATGCTTTGTTTGCTGTTATGAATATCTTGACTGTCCCGGGTTTGGTGTTAAGTACCTCTTTAATTAAACTTATTTCTGAACACAAAGTTTATAACGAATTTGATAAACTCACTCACCTTTACTACAAGCTTTCATTAATACTTTTTGGTACCGGTGTTTTTATATCCACTGTAATATTTTTTGGGAGATTTTACCTCTCATCCCTATTAAATATTACCGACGCCTCTGTAATTGCTGCTTTTGGAGTTTATTTGAGTTTTATTTTTGTCAGTATTATTCCTTCGGCCTATTTGCAGGGTTTATCAAAATTTAAAGTGTATTCTATAGCAAACATAGTCACCGGGTGTATCAAATTTACTGTGCCCATTACTTTGGTGCTGCTGGGGTTGCATCTCCACGGGGCCTTTTTAGGTTTGTTTCTGTTTTCCGCTTCCTCTTACTTACTGGGGACGTTACTTTTAAGGGGTAGCTTTAAAGCTTTTTCCAAAGAAAGTCTCTCGCCCTTGTTTAGGAAACTAATAACCTTCAGTTTATCTGTTTTAATGGTAAATCTTGGAATGTCTTTTTTGCAAAATATCGATTTGATTTTTGTAAAAAGTTTATTTCCTGCGGTTGAGGCTGGGTATTATGCCGGTGTGGTTACCGTTGGTAAGGTGTTTTTATATGGTGCTGGTACAATTTGTGTGGTGATGTTTCCTCAAATTGCTGAGGCGTTTGCAAAGAAAGAAGACTATACTCAAAAGTTTAAGACCTTCTTTTTACTACAACTGACGGTTGTGCTTTGCGGAATTGCTGCTTTCTCCCTAGCCCCAAAATTTATTACTGTGGTTTTATTTGGAGAAAAGTTTTTGCCTGTTGTAAACTACTTACCTCTATTGTCGGTTTTTATTGGTTTATACGTTTTACTTAATTTTATGATGATGTACTTTTTAGCAATAGGAAAGACAAAGGTCTTTGTTTTACAAATTCCAGGAGTTGTGTTGCAAATTATTTTAATAAGCTTGTTCCATGAAACGTTATATCAAATTATTTGGGACAATATTTTGTCAGTATCATTGGTTTTTGTATCAATATCGGGTTATTATTTTTCTCGGCTAAAGTTTAAAAAGTTATTATAGGTATTATCTATGAAAATTCTATTTGATATTGGTCATCCTGCTCATGTTCACCTTTTTAAGCATTTCATAAGGTATTTATTAAGTGAGGGTAACACAGTTATTGTAGCCAGTAGGGATAAAGATATTACTAACGAGCTTCTAAAAAAGTATGCAATTCCATTTGTCTCTATTTCAAAGAAAAAGAATGGGTTTTTTGGATTGTTTATTGAGTTTATTGAGAGGTTAGTTCGTGTCTTTGTACTGGAAAGAAGGTACAAGTTCGATCTAGCTTTTGGTACCTCTTCGAGTATAGGTTTCTTGACACTCTTTTGTGGTGTTAAGTCCTACAACTTTTGTGAGGACGATGATATCGCTGTTCCTTTTCATGCGTTGATATCATATCCACTTAATACTAAAATTATCAATTCCAAAGGAGTAAAGTATCGTTTCTGGAAAAATAAGAGGGTGATACATAACTCCTATCAAAAGTTAGCTTATCTCCACCCGAACAGGTTTCATCCGGATGAGTCTGCCATAAGGAAATATTCTCTTACACCATATAGTTACGTGATAGTAAGACTAAGTGCTTTAAATGCCCATCACGATATTGGGGCTAAAGGAATAGACGCAGAGTTATTGTCAAAGGTAATTTCAGAATTTGGTGATTATAGAATAATTTATTCTCGTGAAATTGAAGGAAGTCATCAAATTAATATCGAGGATATGCACGATGTCCTTTATTATTCGAAAATGCTTATATCCGATTCCCAAAGTATGTCGGTCGAGGCTTCTTGTTTAGGTGTGCCGTCAATTAGATATAGCACATTTGTGGGCAAGTTAAGTGTGCTAGGGCAACTTGAAAACAAATATGGGCTAACCTTTGGGTTCCAGTTGGGGCAGGAGGAAAGAATGCTAGAAAAGATACGTCAGTTACTTAGTCAAAAAGATCTAACGGCGGACTATTCTAAAAAAAGAGAGCTCCTGTTACAAGACAAATGCGATTTCACGGAATGGATGATAAATTTCTTTCAATCCGAGAAAGATTTAACCTAAAAAACAGTTTCTCAGTCATTATGAAAATTCATAAAACAATATTTATTATTTCTCATAGTTTGGTCGATATAAGGTTTTATTTCAACTATAGAAAGCTAATTGAGTTAGAGAAGATTAGTTATGAGCAAAAGGTATTTAATCAGGTATATAAGCTTAGACGGCTTTTGTCTTATGTACACTCCCAGGTTCCATACTATTCGGAAATACTAAATAGACTAAAGCTTAAGCCTACGGACTTTTCCTCTATATCGGATCTTGAAAAATTACCTATTCTGACAAAAAATATTATTAAAGAGAATTATGATAAATTTACTCCAAGGAATTTAAGCAATATAAAATACTACAATTTTAGTACCGGTGGATCTACCGGTACTCCGTTAAAGTTTCGAATTTCACATAACGATAGGCTTTTGAGTGGTTTGTTGACTTATCGTGGGTGGGGAAAGGGCGGTTACGAGCTTGGGAACAGAATGGTGTTTCTTGCCGGATCATCCTTGGTGAAAAACTCTAGAAACACTCTCGAGAAGACCATAAACGAGCTTTCTAGAAATGTTAAAAAGCTGTCGGCTTTCGATATGGGTACTGAGCAGATGAAGAATTATTTGACAGTCATAAATTCTTTTAAACCAAGGCACATCCGCGGCTATGCGTCTGCACTTTTCTTTTTTGCAAAATGGATCGAGGAAACTAAGCAACATGTTTGGAGTCCTGCCTCTATTTTTACTACAGCAGAAGTCTTGCATCCCGAGATGAGAAAAACGATTGAAAAATCTTTTAATACAAGAGTATTTGACGGGTATGGGCTTAACGATGGGGGATTAAGTGCTTTCGAGTCAGTTGAGCGACCCCAACTGCTTGTTGACACGGAGAGAAGTGTTATGGAGGTTTTGGATAGAAACAACTGTATAGTTTCTAATGGAACTGGCCGTATTTTGGCCACAAGTCTAAGTAACTACGCCTTTCCTTTTATTCGCTACGATACCGGGGATATCGGGACAATACATACAAATTCAATGGGAATGTGTTTGGAAAAGATAGTTGGTAGACAGCAAGAGTTTTTAATTACACCAGAAGGTAATAATGTTCATGGTGAATTTATTACTCATATATTGTGGGAAATTAGCGGTATAAAAAGATTTCAGTTAGTGCAGGAGGACATGGAAACTCTCCACTTTTACTTTGTAGTAGATAGTACCTTCGATGTGGGACAATTAAGTAAGATTGATGCTTTAATTAAGGGTAAAAGTGCCTTTTGGAAAACTAAGTACTCCTACGTTGATACAATTAAGGAGGAATCCAACAGTAAGTATAAATTTGTTATAAATAATCTATGGAAAAAAAGGTAACCCTCTTAGCCGGAGGTGATTTAATGTTAGGGGATATGGTTAATAAGATTGGGATTGGTGTATACTCCCGGGCAAAATTACTGGGATTAAAAGTCTTTTTTAATGAAATACTAGAGGAGTTCAAGCAGCATGATTTTGTCTTTGGAAATATGGAGGGTGTGTTATCCGATGAGATGCCGTGCAATAGTATTCATACCCTTAAGATGCGGGGGAGTAAAGAGTTTGCAAAACAGCTTAGTGATATTGGGTTTAATGTGCTATCTGTGGCTAACAATCACATTCTAGAGCACGGGGAAAAAGATTTTTATGAAACTGTCAATCACCTCGAGAGTTGTGGAATTAAGTGTGTAGGAATAAAGAATAAACCGGTATATATCAATAAGAATGGGCTGGCGATATGCTTTATCGGGGTATCTGTTATTCAGGATTTTACGTCTACTGATGCCTATAATAGGATAGTTCTTGGAGATTCTGATTTTATTTCATATATTACAAAATTAAAAACCACTTGTGATCATATTATCCTGTCTGTTCATTGGGGTTCCGAATTTGTTGAGCTGCCTAGTTTATCCCAGGTAGAGTACGCAAGACAGTTGATGGAAGCTGGTGTATCGCTGATCTTAGGCCATCATTCTCACTGTCTCCAGGGTTATCAAAAACATGGCAATGGCTTAGTTGTATTTAGCCTTGGTAATTTAATTTCCGATATGCAATTTCTGCCAGCACGTAAAACAGGGTTGTTTTCAATTGTACTTGGGCAGGATAGTGTGGAGGAGGTTAGAGTAATTCCTTTAGAGATAGGTGAGGATTATATTTTGCATCGGGGCTATGGTAGTTTGGGTGTAGAAAAAAATACCTCCGAAAGTTCTTTGGCAGATTATGACTTGTATAAAAACGATACTGATTACTCTATGGCTGTATCTATGGCTAGAAAAAGATATAAGGTGTTTTTAAGAAAGGAGTTTTTGTGTAACCTATCAAAATTGAAATTGTGGGTAACTACTCAATTGATTCACTACTACTTATTTAACCAGATAGGCTTGAAACCATGAGAAGAATTAATTTATTAATTATTGCAAAATTATCGGATGAGAAGATTACATCTAAGATCGCTCCGCTAATTAACTCAGAATTGGTGAGTAGTATATATCTTGCTCGAGTTAAGCCACTGAACATCGCGGGTGTGGTTGACGTGTGCCCTCCTTCTGTATTTAGAAAAATTGCTATAGTGTCTGAAATATATAGATTTCTCCAGTGTATTTGGCTACTTTGCACCAAACCTGTGGATATTGTGATGGGAATTCAGATGATACCTCATGGTTACTACGCTGGTATGTTAGGTCTTTTTTTCCATAAGAAAGTTATACAGAATATCATTGAGTCTGAAGAAAAGATTCGATCAAACTATTTAAGCAATACCCTACTTAGAAGGGCACAGGCTGTAGTGGTTAGGGGAGATTTCACCAAACAGGTGTTACTTGAGGATCCTACAATACCAGGAAGAATTTATCATATTCCTAACTTTTTGAATTTCGAAAACATACCCAAGCCTACTAAACTAATCAACAAGAAATACGATCTTATTTTTATTGGGAGTTTAACTACTTCTAAAAGAGTAGACTTGTTTATTGAGTTGGTTGGCATACTAAATGATTTTCATAACCTACCCTCAATAAAAGCTGTTATTTTGGGAGATGGTGTCATGACGGATTTTGCAATGCAATTAATTAAAAAGAAAAATCTTGAAAATAATATTGAATTGTATGGATATACACCAAATGTATACCCCTTCCTTGCCGAATCTAAAGTATATGCCCTGACTTCCCAGTATGAGGGGTTACCTATGTCTCTAATTGAGGCAATGTCTATGGGGATTCCCTGTGTTTGTTTCGATATTTCAAATATTGGTACTATTGTAAAAAACGGAGAAAACTCTTTTCTATGTAAATACCCCGATCTTAGGGATTTTGCCAACAATATTTACAATTTATTAAAAGACGAAGATCTATATAACCGGATGTCTGCTGAAGCAATGAAAATCAGAACCGAAAAGAAAGAAGAATATTCCATGTCAAGTATTCAGAAATTGTGGGAAAATTTATTGAAGGATCTGGTGGATTAAACTATGTGTGGTATAGCCGGAAAATATAGTAAATATTCGCCTGTTACAGAAATTCAAATAGATACTATGTGCCAGGTTCTTTATCACCGTGGACCCGACGATAAAGGTCTGTTTGTGGATGCAAACTTTGGTTTTGGAATGCGTAGACTAAGTATTATTGATGTAGAGGGCGGGAAACAGCCTATTTTTAATGAGGATAAATCTAAAACCATCGTTTTTAACGGTGAGATTTATAACTACAAGCAGTTAAAGAAAGATCTGGAAGAAGGGGGGCATGTGTTTAGTACCAATTCCGATACAGAGGCGGTATTACATTGTTTCGAGCAGTACGGTGAGGACTGTGTGAATAAGCTTGAGGGAATGTTTGCTTTTGCTATTTGGGATATAAAAAGTAAATCGTTGTTTATGGCGAGAGACCATCTAGGGATAAAGCCTCTTTACTACTACCTTGACGATAAAATGTTTTTATTTGGCTCAGAAATAAAAGCGATTTTAACAGATAGTGGTGTTCGTAAAAAGATTAATCCTACAGCACTAAATCTATACCTGGCATATATGTATATACCATCTCCGTACAGTATCTTTGAAAACGTTCATAAGTTACCCGCAGGGCATTTACTTTGGTACAAGAGCGAAAAACTTACAGTAAGACAGTACTGGGATGTGAAGTTTGTCCCAAACAACACCAGAAGCAATGCTGAGACTATTGCAACATTTCACGAGCTGTTAGGTAAGGCTGTAAAATCTCAAATGATTAGTGATGTTCCTCTTGGGGCATTCTTAAGCGGGGGTTTAGATTCAAGTACGATTGTTTCAAAAATGGTTGAACACAGTAATACAGCTGTAAAAACATTTTCAATAGGATTTAAGGAAGGTGGGTATTATGACGAATCTTATTATGCGGAGCTTGTTGCAAAGACTTTTCATACAGACCACGTAACCTTTAAGGTGGATGCGCAGATGTTTGATTTCCTACCCAAATACTCTTACTATTTTGATGAGCCTTTTGCGGATTATGCTGCATTTCCTACGTATGTGCTGTCCGAGTTAGCTCGTAAGCACGTAACCGTTGTACTAACTGGCGATGGTGGTGATGAAATTTTTGCAGGTTATACACGCTATACTTCAGAGCTTCTTTCCAATCAATATTTGAAAATCCCTAAATCAGTGAGAGATCTGATGGCGCAAGTTGTGTTTAAAAATATTGCATACATGATTTCTTCGAATTCAAGAAAACGAAACTATTTTGAGAAGGTGATAAGTCGCACTAAAAATATGGATAAAAACCCCTTTATGAGATATGTGAAAAATATTACAAAACTTGATTCTGCCGATAGAAAAACTCTTCTAAATGAAGATTATATACGACTTCAGGATGAACCCCTTGAAATCTATTTAGGCATTTTTCACAACATCTCGGCTAACAAAATGGATCAATTATCGGGAATTCAGTATCTAGATATTAAAAAATCTCTTCCAGATGATATGTTGACTAAAGTAGATAGAGTAACCATGGCTGCCTCTCTTGAGGCACGTGTTCCTTTTTTGGATCGAAAGTTAGTTGAATTTGCTGCTACCATACCTTCTTCAAAAAGACTTTCGATACTATCAACAAAGAAACTTATGAAGAACGCCATGCGCCCCACTTTATCTAGTGAAATAGTTGATAGACCTAAACACGGTTTTGGTAGTCCTATGGAGAAGTGGTTACGTTCAGACTTAAAGTGTTTGACACAAGATGTACTTTCTAGAGACAGTCTCCGGAAGTCAGCTGTATTTGATTCAGACTACGTGGAGCAACTCGTATCCCAACATATGTCTGGGGTAAAAAACAACGGGGTTATACTTTTTATGCTGATAGCATTCCAAATGTGGTTTAGGGAATATATGAAATGAAGAAGGAATTTATCAAGTTTCTAGCTTGTCCTTTCTGTTATGGCGATCTTCGTTTTGGAAGGGGTTGCGTGGAGGTGGGTGAACGCGTTGAGAGTGGTGTTTTACAATGTATTAGGTGTAACAGGCGCTACCCTATTGATAATTATGTCCCAAGATTTGTGGATAAAAACAACTACGCCAATAGTTTTGGGATAGAGTGGAATTATTTTTCAAAGACGCAATATGATAGTTACAGTGGGATACCGGATTCTGAAGTTAGGTTTAGGGAGGAGATGCGTTGGTCCAAAAGCCTAAAGGAGGAAGCCGTGCTTGAGGTTGGAAGCGGGTCTGGTAGATTTACTGAGCAAGTAGCTAAGACAGGCGCTTTTGTTGTCAGTGTTGACTACAGTAATGCGGTTGATGCTAATTATTCTTCAAATGGTAAAAATGAAAATGTTCTAATTATTCAAGGTACAATTTTTAATCTCCCTGTGAAAAAAGAGTTCTTCGATAAAGTGTTTTGTATAGGAGTGTTGCAGCACACCCCCGACCCCGAGAAGGCGTTCTACTCTCTTATCAAACACCTAAGGGTGGGAGGAAACATTGTTATTGATGTGTATAAGAACACATTTGATGCCTACCTATCGGTAAGATACTTTATTAGAGTAGTCACTAAACACCTAAACCCTAAACTGATTTTTAAGTTAAGCTCTACATATGTGGATACCTTATGGCCACTGGCCTCTTTGATGAGAAAAATATCTCCGAAATACGGCCCAAGGATTAATTGGGCATTAGGAGTCCCTGACTATAGTAGGAGGGGGCTGGGTGGAAATATCTTAAAGGAATGGGCGTATTTAGATGCTTTCGATATGTGGTCTCCTGCCCATACACACCCCCAGACTCTTTCTAAAGTTAGGAAGTGGTTTGAAAATTCAGGTTTAGGTTCTTCCGAAGTCAAATACGGCTATAATGGCATTGAGGGCAGGGGTACAAAAATAGCCTAGGAATACATCAATTACTTTTTGTGATGTATTCTACAATTCTTTGAAAGTCGTTTAACATTTTTGTCATTGAATAGTGATTGATCATTCTGCTGGATCCAATTTTTGCATATTTCTCAAATACTATCGGATTCTTTCTCACCTCGGATATTTTATTAGCAATCATGGAAGGGTGCTTATCCGTCATTATTAAGCTAAAAAGATCTTTTCCCAGTAACTCTCTATTTCCTGGATTATCGTCCGCTAATACCGGTGTGCCAATTGCCAAAGACTCCATCAGAACGTTTGAGGATCCTTCACCAATGCTTTTGTTAGATAATAAGACCAGTAAATCCGACCCCTTTATTAGTGTTTCCACATCTTTTACATAGCCAAGAAAAACGACCCTGTCTTGTAGTAGGTGTTTACGTACTAATTTCTCTAAATACTTTCTTTGCTTTCCCTCCCCAGCGATATAAAATATTGCCTCGGCGTTTCTTTTAAAATATTCTTTTGCGGTTAGAATGTACCTGGGGTAATCTTTCTGAGGACAGAGTCTCCCTACCATTAATACACAAAATTTATTTTCACCCATCTTGCAAATTAATTTTGCCTCTTTTTTGGAAAGGTTTTT
The DNA here is from genome assembly GCA_964510265.1 of uncultured Candidatus Saccharibacteria bacterium. Taxonomy (GTDB): domain Bacteria; phylum Patescibacteriota; class WWE3; order UBA101185; family UBA10185; genus 2-02-FULL-38-14. The sequence continues at coordinate 7,028 of CAZEAL010000088.1, read as the reverse complement.
TATGTGACCAATCCTATTAATATCAAATCCGTTTCTAAGAATGAAAGTAGCATTTCTTGCTTTTGAGTTATATACCTCCAATCCAGCCATTGAGTTAGATACTATGACTGGGTAGAGCCTGTTAAGCAGTCTTTCTATAGCTACTTTCAATGATATTTTTTGGGGGGCGCTCCTTGTACTACAATTAACAATACTCGAGTCTATCAGCCTGAACTTTATTAGTGCAAAAATTATTTTACTTGTTAAGTCTGACCACGTGAAAATTATCTGGGGTTTTACTGAGTTGATATATTTTACAATATTAAATAATTTTAAAAAATAATTTTTTATACTCATTCCTATAAGGAAGGTGCTGCTGGTATGGTTCTTAAGCTGTGCGGAGATATTCTTGTCTATTTGTTTAGCAATAAGATGAACCTCAAATCTAGATTTGTCTAAATTTTTTATTAGTTCAACCAGTTGACGTTCTTTACCTCCTATTCCAAAATTTCCTATAGTAAATAGTATTTTCATATTTTTATAAATGCCTATACTCAGCTGTTATTTTACCCTTTGATGATATCATTAAACATATATGAAGCTGAATCTGTACGAAGTTATAGTATCTTATGTTTCCGTTATGGGATTGGTCTCTGTAATACTACTTGGCTTGGGTTTCTTTACCGCACCGTTAGTGGTTATAATAACAACGCTATTATTTTGTTTATTAGCAGTAATATTTCGAGTGTCTGTAGATGCTTTAAATGTCCGTTTTGATCTGATTTTTTTCCTCGGGCTAACTCTTGCCTCTGTTATGAGATTGAAACCCTACTCCTATGTTATGAGTGGTCAAGATGAAGGCACTTACATCAACATGGGTCACCAGTTTACACAAAATCATAGTTTATTTTTTACTGACAATTTCAGACAGACTTTAGATGAAGAGCAGCGAAATCTTTATGATGAAACGAACAGATATTTTTTTCCGGGTTTTGAATATAAGGATGAAGGTGAGTCGCTCGTTGTTCCTAAGTTTTATCCTATTTTTCCTTCCTTTTTATCTATTTTTGAGCAGTTTCTGGGAAGAAGTTACGCAATTTATGCTCTTACATTTTTCTCGTTACTGTCTTTGGTGTCAATATATCTGCTAACTTATGAGATATCTGGAAGTCGCACTGCTTCCCTTTTTGCTTTTATTTTAATGATCCTAAATCCTGCTCACTTATTTTTCTCGAAGTTCCCTGTGGGGGAGATGATTGCTCTCGCTTTTACGTCATCAGCGTTTTATTTTTTTGTTAAGTTTTTCAATGAAGCAAAACGTGGAAATATTTCCGCTTTGCCTCTGGTGATTTCAGCATTATTATTCAATGGCTTTTTTTATTCGAGGATGAGCTCTTTAGTATATCTTCCTTTTTTCTTAATTCTGTCCGTTGTAGTTGCTTTATTTGATTCAAATAGAAGGAGAAGAAATTCTATTTTGGTTTATTTGGGAGGAGTGTTTTTATTATTTTGTAGCTCCTACCTTTACTATAAATTCTATTTAAGTTCATTATTCTATACAATATATCGAGTTACTGTTCAGGAATTTTTAGGCAGCGGATCCGACATTAAATTAGCAGGTATTTTCTTACTCGCAATAACGTTTGTTTTATTACTTAATATAATGAGAAAATCCCGTATAATTTTCTTAGTAAAAAAATGTATTATTTCCTGCCTTTCTCTTCTGTTTGTTTTAGTGACATTGTTTGTATTTGTTTATACAACCTGCAGAGTTATTGGGTCTTTTAACCACCCTTTTGTTTCGAAAAGCTTTGACGAGGTTCTTAGTAATAGGATATGGTATAACTACCACACACCCATTGAGGTTATTAGGTTTATGCCTTTGTATACAGTCTTTCTGTACGTTTCTCCGGTTGGTTTTTTGTTCTATTTTTTAGGACTTTTATATTTCAGTTATAGAAAAGAGTACAAGTTAGTATTGTTGGGGGTTTTCACATGTTTGTTTTTGATATTTAACCTGATTTTCTTAGGGTATACTAGATATCACTATTATAATGTACGCTACTTCATTTCAGAATCCATACCTTATACCCTTGTATTAATCGCTATCTTTTTACAACATCTTTTAGTAACGTACAAAGTTCTGGGAAAAGTAATAGTCTTTTTGTCTATGGTATCAATGTTGCTGTACTTTGGTGTTTTCGACTACGTTCTTTACATGGGGTTTGAGGGCCCACATGCTGATTTGTATAACCATATACTCACCTCAGTATCTGAAGATGATCTGCTACTTGTATATAAAGGAGATTCAACAGTATCTCCTCAAAAATATGAAGATAACTTTAGTGGGTATACGTATGGTCCGCTAAAGTACTATTACGACCTAAATGTTTTTATTCTAAACGATCCACTCGATATTTACGAGTCTAGTGTTATTACTCTTATGAGTAAATTCGATCACGTTTACCTGCTCTCCGATCGTTCGTATTTGCATTTAGATGGAAATTTTAAATATACAGAAAATATTCTAAGGCATAGGTATAGTTATTTTAATGTTTATGACCATTGTGTTCTACATACATATTCCTTCTTAAAGTTAGAGTCTAGTAGTGGTGTGTTTTTACCGGATTCACTTAGTTGTATGATTATTCCTAATATCAGTATCACGAGGTATAAGGATTTTTATTTTTATTTAGTAAAGTAAACGGTTTGTTGTTCAAGAAGTATTTTTTTATTAATCACAAAAACATATAAAACCTTATTTTTTAACTCCACTTTTTTATCTAGCGTTAACCACGGCTGTGTCAGCAGGTCCGGCAACCAGTTTTGAGTAGTAAAGTATTCCCCATTTGTCGACTTAATCACTGCTATTTTGTCTACTTTGTTTATCTGTAGATACGCTCTAAAGTCTTCCATTTTCGTGGGAGTGTCGAAGTATGTACGTTTGTCTTTTGTTTCAATTAACATATTTTTCTTTGGAATCCAGTCAAACATTTCCCAGTTCCATTGAGGGTTTAATCTAAAATCGTTGCGATAAAAAGTTAACATTTCTGCCCAAAGTATTTGATTAGTCCATACAATATCTTTTTTATTGAACTCTTGAGCCATTTTGTTACATTCTGTGTTGTAACCCCATTTAAGGAAACAGTTTATTTGTCCCAGTTTATAGGAGAATAGTAACGCAGTTGTTAAAGAGGATCCTCCTACAGATAGTATCAATACTATATATACGATAGAAATTAGTAATCTTTTCGGTGTTTCTTTTAAGACAAAGATTAAACAATATGCTAAAAAAATAATGGAATTAGAGATACCTTTTTCTATAACGTATGTGTTTTCAAAAATAAACCCTCCCAGCACAAACAAGGGGGTAATTGTGAAAACAGTACCTGTAACAAACTTGTGGACGTTTCTTTTTGTTATAAAATACATGAAAAACATTATAATGAATGGAACACACGGAAATAAATATCTAGCATGTGACGTTCTCAAAATATATACTAGGAAATAACCCCAAAAAATTGCAATTAGTCCTATTTTTGTAAATTCCTTTGTTTTTAGCCAGTAAAATAGCATGTATATGGACATAAGTATTGCTGGGATTGCTATGACTTTGGGTATGGAGATAAAGGACAAGGTTCTAGGGTAAAGGAGTTTATTTGCATATAGAACTAATACGCTGGAAGTTTTATTGAGCAGTGTTGAGGATTTACTATCCTCGGCTAAAATTGCTCTACTCTTCTCAATCATTTGCTTCACTGCATATACTTTTGGTTCAGAGTTTTTATGCGTATTTTCAGTTGCGGCGACAACTTTAAAGTTTTGCTCAATTGTGTTTCCTGATTCCTTGTTTAGTGCCAAAATCGACACATTGAAAGTGTTTAAAGGGATATAAGGCGTGGTAAACATTGCAAGGAGTAATATAACTGCGGGTGTGTAATAGGAGGATAAAGCCTTTATTGTGTTGAGTGTCTTATTGACAATACTATTGGTTTTTGAATAATTTATAAATATAGTCCAGAGGATAAACGTAGGTGTTATTGCATAGAAGACATATTCTTTTGCATCTAGTACTAGCATTAGTAAAATACCTATTAACCAACCGCTTTTTTTCCTTATTACTGCATATGTAAAAAGTAATAATGCTAGTAAAACAGGAATTTCTCGTAAATAAGTAGGTGTGGATCTCACAAATTCAAAACTAGTTACAAGCAGAAAGGTGCCGGCAAAGGCCCATTTTCCAAAATTTAGGGCTTTAAGTAATTTATAGAAAAATATAGCAGCTAAGGTTGCCAGCACTATGTTATATGTGGTGGCTGCAAGCAACGAAGGTCCTGTTACCGTAAAAACAAGAGCTAAAGGAATCTTGAATAAAAAACCATGCAATCCCACTCCATAATTTCCAAACCAAACTCCCTGTTTAATCAAATTAGACATTAGTAGTGTTTCTTGCAAGTACAGGTAGTCGTCTCCTATCACGCAACCAAATAGACTTAAGCCGAAGAAAAAAAGGAAAATTGCCAAAAAGAAAAGTATTTCGATTTTATTTTTTTTAATTCTTACAAATAATTTCATTTTTTATTTTACATGCGTGCTAATAGGTAGCAGATATAATGATACCTAATACTTTCGTATTTGTAAGTATGCAATTTATAAGGCATAATCTCGTTATGTTTGTTGTTAAAAGATTCTCTAGCTGGGCGTTTTTTATAAAGGACCTATGGACTTTTATTCCTAACGATCTTAGAAGAAGTTTTTACTTTTTGTCCATTTTTATCTTTCTTAATTCATTGAGTGAGGTCTTTGGTATTGCTTCAATAATACCTTTTGTTTCGGTTGTCTCCTCTCCGGACATGATTTACTCTCAGCCGGCTCTAAAAGAAATTTATTCTTGGGGATTTTTTTCCAGTCACATAAATTTCATTTACTTTATGGGTGTTCTAACTTTGTTAATTATAGTTTTAAGAAACAGCCTTAACGCCTTACTTACCTTTTCAAAAACGAGATATGCGGAACTGGTTGATTGTGCAGTGTCTGAAAAACTGCTGTCTCAGTACGCTTATCAACCGTATGAAAAGTATGTAGAAAGAAATAGCTCGGAGTTGGTCAAAAACGTAATTTCCGAAGTACCCACTGTTATAAAAAACGTTCTTTTCCCCTTTGTTGATCTTTTATCCAATATTTTCACTGTTTTTTTTATTTTCGTAATGTTGGTTGTAGTCAGCCGGGCAGTTTCCTTGGGGGTCTTCGTAGTTGTTGGTGGGGCATATCTTATTATCTACTCTTTTTTTAAAAGCAGGTTATCCAGTAATGGTTTGGAAAGGATAGTTAATAACAAAAAAAGATTTAAGATAGCTTATGAGTTGCTTAGTAGCATTAAAGAGTTGCGCATTCTTGGTAAGGAGGGTTATTTTTTATATCAGTTTAGAAAATATACACGTAGGTATTCTATGAACCACGCCCGTGCCTTAACCTACTCTCTTGTTCCTAGAAATGTAATGGAAATTATTGTCTTTGGTGGAACAATCCTATTAGTTCTACTATTACTTAACGTTTCTGGAAACGTTACCTCTTTATTACCTGTTATTTCTATATATGCCCTGGCAGCATATAGGTTAATGCCTGCTGTACAGACGATTTATTCTGATCTTACAAAAATCAACTTTCATTTAGCTACTATGCGAAATATTCTGTCAGAGATAAAACTTGGGGAGACCTATGTTCCCGCTACAACAAAAAGCAATCCACGTATGAGCTGTAAAAATGATATAAAACTGTCTGGAATATCTCATTGCTACACTTCCAGAAGAAAATGGGTTTTGAGCGATGCGTCTTTGGATATACCGTTTGGTAGTGTTATAGGTTTAGTCGGAAAAACAGGATCGGGTAAGACTACCTTGGTAGATATAATGCTAGGGTTAATTATTCCTACAAAAGGCGCTGTTTTGATAGATAGTGTTCCTTTAACGCCTCTTAATGTTACCGATTGGTTTAGGAATATAGGGTATGTACCACAAACAATTTTTTTAGTCGATGACACTATTGCGGCCAATATTGCTTTGGGTGTAAAAAGCGAGGATGTGGATAGTGCGAAATTGCTCTACGCCTCAAAAATCGCTCACGTTAGTGACTTTGTTGAGAACGAGTTACCGGAAGGATATCAAACGATAGTAGGGGATAGGGGTTTAAAGCTTAGTGGGGGGCAAAGACAGCGCATAGGGATAGCAAGAGCTCTTTATAACAATCCTTCTCTTGTTGTGCTGGATGAGGCGACAAATGCCTTAGATTCTGAGACAGAGGAGGTTGTAATAAGTAATATCCTCAGCTCTAATGCTGGTAAAACGATAGTTATGGTTTCTCACAAACCTTCAACCTTAAAGAAATGTGACTGTATTTATGTTCTTGAGAATGGGAAAATTGCAGATCATGGTAGTTACGACTCTTTATCTCTAACTAATAGGTACTTTGATAGCACTAAAATAGTAGATGCGAGTAAAAATAAACCAGAGTCATTTTAGCTATAATAATGTAAGCGACTATCCGAGGGTTTTTAACCCTCGGCTGTAAAGCCCCTCTTACGCCTGCAACCATTGTAGTAGACTGATGGTATGAAATACCTGAAGTCTACGGCACAAACAAGGTACGATCTTAGATATCACTTTGTCTTCGTACCTAAGTATCGTAAGCGAGTTCTGGTTGGTGAAATAGCTAAACGTATTGAGGGAATGATTAGGTTTTGTTGTCAAATACATGAATGGGAGATATTTGAACTCGCTGTTAATACCGACCACGTACACTTGTACATGGGAGCTCAACCAAAGTTTAGTCCAAGCGATATTATGCACCTTGTTAAAGGTGGTACATCAAACAAGATTAAAGAGATGTTTCCGGAGCTTGAAGAAATATATTGGGGTGCAGGACTTTGGGCTGATGGTTACCTTGTAAAAAGTTCGGGAGAAATAACACACAAAGTGATATCGGAGTATGTTAAAAAGCAACGTATTTAGTTCAAAAGAAACCGAGGGCTTTTAGCCCTCGTGAGCTTCATT
>CAZEAL010000087.1:0-3720 GCA_964510265.1 uncultured Candidatus Saccharibacteria bacterium | reverse complement strand
ACTTTGGGGAGGAGATACACCATTATAAACGTAGGTAAATCCAGTGGTTGCACTACTAATATTTCCGGCCGTATCTTTTGTTTTTAGACGAAGATAATAGGTCGTTCCGGTGGTCATTTCAAGAGTTGCTGTATAATTTTCGGTCGTTTGATAATTACCTGCAGTTGCCGGATCAGCCGAGCTACTGGTTCCGTAATATAGGTAATAGCCGGCAACGCTTGTTTCAGCATCGGTGGCTCCAGTCCAAGTAAAATATGGCTGATGATAACCATAGCTACTGCCGGAAGTTAATGTCACTCCTCCAACCGCCTGGGATTTACCAATAAAAGTTGTTGGATTAGCTGGAGTACTCTCATCTCCGGCATAGTTAACCACTAAAGAATAGATTGCTGGAGTTTGAGTTCTATCAGTTGAAGCGGTTAACGTTGCTCTTATTTCTAAATATCTTGCAGCCACAGATACTATTGTTGTTCCGCTGACCGCTTCCCAACTCGACCAATTGGTCTTGTCCGAGCTTGACCTCGTTTCTAGGGAAACATTTGAATCGCCCGGGGTTGACGTCGATGAAATAAGTGAAGTAAAACTGGTTACATAACTTAAATCAAGAGTGTTGCTGGTCCATGTTCCGGAAGACTGATAATTATTACTTCCAACAGAAAAGCTAAACATTCTATATATGCTATTTCCTAATACTACATAGAAGTTTCCACTATCATCGGACTCAAGCGAACTTCCGGCCCAAGCACCAATTTCGGTTGCTCCGTATGTCTGCGTCTGGCCGAGCCAGCGCCAAGTCCCTCCGGAAATCGTATATTCCCAAATATCCGATTTTAGATAACCGGCCAAAAAGTATAACTTGCCGCTGTAGTAACTTATATCTGTTCCGTAATAAGGGGAAAACGGCAGAGAGCCTAAATCGGTCCACGCATCACCAGAAATTGAGTATTTTAATATTGAAGCGATTCCTGAACCGCCAATGTAATAGATATCAGTTCCATCTGAAATCATTCTTGAACCATACCCAGCCTCAGCATTGTCTGGTAAGTCAGCAACCAATGGATCACTCCAAGTATCGGTTGAAATTTGGTAGCGCCAGAAACTACGAGTCAGATATCCTCTGGTTGCATAGATATAGTCACCTGAGCCGGGATAAACCAGCGTTGAACCATAACCCGTTGTTGCCGGAGTAGTGGCTGTCATTGTTGTCCAACTACCTCCGGCCGGATCATAACGGTAAAGATTGTTTGCTCCACTTCCCCTTAAAAAATACAGATAGCTACCAGCAACCACTCCTTTAGTATCATCGGAAAATGAAGCCGGAGTATTTGCTAAAGTTTCCCAGGTACTGCTTAACAGACTTCTTCTGTAAAAATTCTGTGAACCTCCCCGCGGATAGTATAAGTAACCATTATAGTGAAGAATGTCTCCTCCGGTAGTTGGAGCATTTGGCAGATCAACCATTCCTAAGAATTGGTTATTTGCAATATCATACTTCCAAAAATCATAAGTTCCATTACCCCTAAAAACATATAAATAACCATCAGCAGGGTTATATACGTTTCCTGCATATGCCGTTGCAAACGGAAGAGTAGTTAACGTTTCCCAAGTGTTATTACTTATTTTATACCGATAAAATGTCGTTGTTGAGCTATAATCGCGAGTAAAATAAATATAATCACCATTTATTCCTAAACTATGATTGCCGTACATTGGATAAAAATCGGCAGGAATATCAGCTAAAGACGACCATACGCTTGTAGCAATATCATATTTATAGAAGTTTCTATAATACCCGCGAGGCACGTATAATGCACCATTGCTATATAACATATCACTACCTTGCTGAAATCCAGCTGGCGGATTAGTCAAACTTGTCCAACTGTTTAGAGTTGGATTATATTTCCAAAAATCAGCTGTCCAACCACCTCTTGAAGCATAAAGATATGTGCCGTCAGATATGAGTGAAGATCCGCTTGTAAAAAGATCCGGAGCTGATGCAAGATTTTCCCAAGTATTATCAATGATTGAATAACGGCTGAATTCTTTCTGATATCCCCCATAAATTGCATAGATATAATTCCCCATAACAGCCAAATCAGCGCCATCGTAAGCCATATGGGGGCTTTTTGCCAATTCCTGCCAGCGGTCTTCGGAGGAAATATACCGGGCAAAATATGTATCCAGATTATAAAGAGCGTAGACATAATTTTCATCACTAACAATTCCTGTCTGATTGCTCATTCCTAATTTAGGCGTTTTAAAAACCCGGGCATTCCAAGTTACCTCGGGTTTCAGCTTTACTTCGCCTTCTTTACTCTTGCTTTCTACATTATTTAAATAGCCTGACTCAAAATCAATTTGTTTTGTAATTGTATGTGAAGCTGCTTCAACTTTTTGAGGCGTAAAATAGCCGAAGTATTGCCATGGAATTAGAACCACGATTAACGTGATAATATTAAATGCTAGTTTGCCAAATTTTTTTATATATCTTTTTTTAACCATAATTAATCATCTCCGAAACAACTTTTTTTAGTCTTTCTTGACTGATCAGCTTAGTGTTAAGCCTCCAATTGAGTCCACGACCTGATTCAGATTTTCCCCAAGGAATAACGATTGTCTCTCCATTAATTTTATGGCGTACGAGTGAGGAAAATACTCCACCCAGAGCCTTACCTTCCTTTCCAATTGATTTTGATGAATCAGATGAAGATATAAGCCCTTTAGGGCTTTTTGACAACAAAAATAATGCCCTTAGTTGAGAAGGGCTCAAGTGATGTATGACTTTTTCTATAAAATCCATGACTATTTTGAGTATAAAGTATCTACTTATTCTATGTCAAGGACATATTCTTTACTATCTTTATAAACTTTATAGACTTTATTAACTTTATGAACTATTACATGTATTACATGCACTACATGCACTTTAAAATATATAACTTATTTACGAAGCCATTTAAAAGTAAAGATGAAGATTATAATACTTAAAATCAATAAAAATATTTTTAAACTCGAGGGTTTATAAGTGACGGTTACTTGATAATTACCTGGGTTATTTATCTGAATCCCTGTAAAAAATGGAAAAACTGGAAAAGTTTTTTGATTTTTTCCATTAACGGTAACTTTCCAATTTGGATGAAATGTTTGTTTTAAAATTAAAACGCAATTATTGCATTGACTTTTTAATTTAAAACTAACGGAATAACCCTGTGAATATTTTTTTTCAACCTTCTGGACTAAAGTTTGTTCAAATTTTTCCTGACTTGAATACATGGGATTTTCCCGCCAAATGGCTTTATTACCATCAAAACTATTCTGATCATCCATTTTCATAACTGTATCAACGAACGTGAAATTTTCATTATTTAAAGCAATCGCCGGATAATCTTTGTTTAAAAACGCCGGACTATTGAACCAAAGGTGGGCAATGTTAATTAAATTATTCTTGTTGGTAGTAACTTGTAAGTTGCTTTTGCCGATCATGAACCAACCCTCAGACTCTACTCTATAAAGAGCAAACTTTCCCTTATTAGTTATTAGTTTGGCAAACTGAGGTGCTTTCTTTTCTGAGGGTAAAACTATGTACCCAACATTGTAAAGATCATAATGCTTGGGATTTTCTTCGTCGAAAAACTGTTCGGCGTCGGAATTTGGCGACCAACTCTGAGGTAAAAATCCAATAATTGGAAAACCATCACTTGATAATGCCATATAAATCTG
>CAZEAL010000086.1:0-5714 GCA_964510265.1 uncultured Candidatus Saccharibacteria bacterium | reverse complement strand
TTTTTTCATGTTTAAAGCGTTTCTTGCCTGTTCTTCCACATATTCGTCGCTTTTTTTGTATTCTATATCCGATTCAAGAGAGGTTTTTTTGTTTTCCAGCGATTGAATATCATCTTTTAAATCTTCAAGCCTTTTGCTACTGTTCAATATTTCGAATGATGTTCTTGTAAGGTTAATTATTGCAACAACAACCAAAAGTGACAGTAGTAGATATTTAATATGACTCGCGGCAGATCGTGGCATTAAGCGTATTTTACTATTACTAATAGGAAGTTGCCAGCCAGATTTCCAATATTTGACTTTCAAATTTCAAAATGATACGATACCCTATAGGTATTGAACATAGGTTCTAGCGTTTCAGCTAATAAGACCTATAGCAGTAGAACGGTACCGGAAAGAATAAAGATGATTAAATTAGACTTGGCTCATAAAAACTTTATACAGCAGTTGGAGGATCAGGGTAGATCAAAATCTACTTTAATTGCCTACGGAAAGGACATCGAACAGCTGGTTGACCACCTTCAAAAAAAGGGAATTAACCTTATTACGGATATTGAACTGGGCCACCTTGAAGAGTTTATGAAGAAGTTGGCAAATGAAAACTATACTCCTAAATCTATTTCAAGAAAAACAAATTCAACCAAAACATTTTTCAGATTTTTAAAAGAAGCAGGACACATAGTTGATAATGTCGCCGACTTTTTAAAACATCCTAAGGTTGAAATTAAAGCTCCCAGAATTTTGACTAAACTGGAATATAGAGCATTAAGAGATGCGGCTCGAGACGACGTCAGAACTTTTGCGATAATTGAAGTTTTATTACAGACCGGAGTTACTATTTCAGAGCTGGCGGATATAAACGTTTCTGATTTGCAGGTGGAAAAAGAAACTGGTTCTTTATCTATTCCTAAAAAAAGTTCAAAAGACGGCAGGACAATTCCTTTAAATAAAGCTGCTGTTGAGGCGGTTAAAAAATACTTAGACCAGGAAAGACCTAGAATAGATGACAGCAGGCATTTATTTATTACTAAAACAGGCAAGCCTTTACTGGTAAGAAATATCAGATCTACTATGGAAAGATACTTTAAACTTGCGGGTGTGGAGAAAGCGAAAGTTAACGATTTAAGACATACCTTTGTAGCCCATCATCTTTCTCAGGGTACAAACTTATTGTTTATTTCGAAAATAGCCGGTCATAAAAGAATTTCCACGACCGAGAGATATCTTCAGTATATTGAACGTGTAGAAGTGGAAGAAAAAACCGAGCTGGGCGTTTTGTAAATCCATTTTTTTTAGGCTTTAATCCATTAAAAAATAGGCAAATTGAATAATATTTTTTATTTTTCAGAAAAAAACCATTTACAAAATTTCAAAACCATATATAATGCGAAATAGTAGTCACTCTCAGCCATAGGAGGACAACATGTTGGAGAAAATTCTCAAGCTGTTGGACTCGGAAGGCGTACGCTCGAGGGTGGCCTATACCACCTTCTACGTTACGCTGAGCTCGGCGGTGAAAACGGTCCATGAGGCTGTGACACCGTTGTGGACAGATGGAGGGTGGATAACTTTTGAAACTCTCCTCTTTCTAACGGTTCATGTTTTACTCACAGCAATATGGATAATAAAGTTTTACCAGCCGAAATCCCGAATTCCGATTTTAGAGAACTTCGTCTCACGCGTGTTTAAACCGAAAAAGGAGGATGACTAGACTCAATGAAGGTCGAATTCCGAGGACACGTTCTGTTTAGCTCGTGGCTTAGGCTTTTCAGCGTGTTCCTCGGTTTTCGTCCTTTATGGGAGTACTATTATTATATAAACCTTTGTATGGATATTTCAAGTTTATTGTTTATATAAGTGTAAAAAGTCCGGGAGATTTTAATTATGGTGGGTGCTCCTGGGATCGAACCAGGGACCGTTCGTGTATAAGACGAATGCTCTACCAGCTGAGCTAAGCACCCTTACTTACGAGCGAAGCGAGGAAGGAAGTATGTTTCCTTTCCTTCGAACTGTGCGGAAATTTTAGCACATTTTACTTCCGAGTAGTACGAAGTTACTTTTTTTCACGGAGAGTATGAATGGATATTAAAATCACAGAAAATAAAAGTTAGACATGTACTCGTTGCCATTTTCATCTAAAACCACCAACCTAAAATAATGATCTTTTTTAGGAAGGAGCCCATCAATAGTTGTTAGGTGGGACATTTCATAATTTTCCGTTGCTTCAGTTGAGTTTACATAAACGTCCGTTGTGCCGTACTCGATTTTTGACTTTACAGGTATTTTTGTCGCAAATTCCACTTTTACATTTCCGGTCGGTTGTTTGGCTATATTCACGTTTGAAAAAGGAAACAAACTTTTGTAATAATAAAGTCCCACAACCCCCATAGTGACGGCGAGAACTAAGATTGTTAATGCAATGGATATTAGTAATTCTTTTCTTAATTTAAGTTTCATCTTCTTCAGGTTTAAACCTTTTATTCTCCCTTTTTCCATTCCAAGTAGCAGAATAGTCCGAATCTTTTTTTACCATTCTTTCAATTTCTTCTACTGTAGCTACTAAGGCATTTTCTAAAGTAAAGCTCGTTTCGTCGCTATAGTAACTTTTTTTTCCGAGTTTGGCCTCTACTTTAATACTAAACTTTTCATTTGGCGCCGAATTCATTACTACCCTAAATTGTTTTTCGTCTTCTGTTAAATTTGGAAACCTGGATTCAATTTTTGATATTTTCTCTCTCGCTAACTCTTTCATACTTTCTGAAAGATCTATGTTATCAGATGTTATTTGATAAGTCATAGTTAAGTTATTTTAGCATACATTTTCGGCAGGTACGTTAACTTTGAGGTTTTGGATAAATTTGATTTCCCTCTTCATCGTATAGAAATATTGCTCCGGTGGGGCATGACTGGGCGGCCATTAAAAGAGTGTCATCGTCCATATTTTCCGCATTTGCTTTAACTACCGCAATGTTTTCAACATCCAGTTCAAAAGCATCAGGGGCGATAACTATACATGTAGCCGCTCCTATACAGGTTTTTCTGTCTACAACTATTTTATGGACTTTTTTCTTTTTTGTGTTTGTATTGCTATTTTCCGTCATTCTTTAAATTCTATTGCTTCATTGATCCTGTCAACAATTTCATTTATTTCCTGGTCGGACATCCCGTGTACTTTTGCCCCCATTTCAATTGTGTCAAAAGAATTGGCAAAGCATCCCACACAGTGAAGTCCGTAGTCTAAAAGTATTTCTGCCGCTAATGGGTATTTGAAAACCACTTCGGCAAGATTGCTGTCCTTGCGGATTCTAGGGTTGATGATGGAGTTTACCTTAGCTGCGGGCGTGTCCGTGACAACTTGTGTGTTTTGGACCCTTTTCGATGCCGGTTTTTTGACTGTCTTTTTGTTTTTCTGTTCCATAAATGGCATTATACCAATTTTACGAATTGTAATTTTTAACCGCTTCCAGTAATGCGTCCAGTACTAAAGTTGCGCATTTTATTCTGCTGGTAGTTAAGTTTATACCAATTATATTTAACACATCATCCTGGGAGATTTTTTGTACCTCATTAATTGTTTTACCCTTTATAAAATCAGAAATCAGGGAAGAAGATACTATACTTACCATACAGGCTGACCCGTTGTATTTAACGTCCTTTATTATATTGTTCTCTATGGAGAGCTGTACGTTTACCTCGTCACCGCACAGCGGATTGTTTTTGTGAACTGAGACTGATGGATTGGTTAAAACACCCTTATTTGAGGGGTGCTTGTAAATTTCCATTAGTTCTTCTCTGTATAAATTGTCATTCATGACCGAATTATAAAGTTTATGTTGGTTTTTGGCGAATTTGGTAAGAAGCAAAATAATTTTAGGATTTTCTATTACCAGACATGAGGCTGGTTATAGCCTCAACCACATAAAATATAGACGCACTTATAGTAGAAGCGATAGCATCAAAAACAGCGAACATTGGCTCTGTTATGGCATCGACGATGGCTTTTACTATTGTATTGATCATGGCCCGATTTTATCACAGTTAACCAAAAAAACCACTTTATTAAGCTATTTTAGCGGGCTTTGTAGAATAAGTTAGATGAGAAGGTGGGGTGTGGTGAGATGTTGGCCTTCTCATCCGTGATGTTACTCCGGATCGCTTTCGTCGTCCTTTTGCCGGTGAACTATTACACCGGTTGCCAGGCCTATTAAGGCGCCAATACAAATTATGATGATCAATTGTGGTACAGCGTTAGCTGTGATCACCAATTCTTCGGCACCTTCCTTTGGCAAGCGGGCGGTGATGTATACCAAGAAACCCATCGCGCCGCAACCGGCTCCAGTGAGGACCCATAGAAACAATCGTTCAACGGGATGCATGACTCTTTCTCCTTTCCTTATTTATAGTATTAGTGTTGTTATAATAACAAATTTTATTATATATATTTTTCAAATTTAATTTAAATGTAATAGGATTAACCTAGAAGAAAAAGCTGCGAGATTTATGAAACAAAAAACGACCCATTTCTAGGTCGTTTCTTGTCTTTAGGAAACCAAGTTTTTGATTTGCTTAAGGGTGAGGCAGGAGTTGTCTACGAAGCCAGGGTTCCGAAATTGGTTCCGCAGCTTTTTATCGTGACAACTCCCACCTCTCAAAGATGGTGTTCGGATAAACTCGTGGCCGTGAGCGCGCCGCGTGAAGGCAGCGATGTTGTGTGCGCGATCCGCAAACCGCCCCTGGTCGGCGCGGCGGTCAGGATATCGAGGTTTAGCTCGGCTCGTAAGCCGGGCGAACCCAAACTGGGTATCACACTCGTTTCCTTGGTTCCGCCGCAGACGCGCCAGACAGGAAGGCCGCCAGCCTTCGAATCGGCCGCGTGCGGGAAAGGGGCGCCAGGCGAAGATCGCTTGGATGTGTGTCTATCCGAACACTGTGTAAATAACATATCATAGTAAGCGACTAATGTCAAGTGCTATAGGTTGGAATATGGTTTTTTACGAGTCTATTTCTGTATCTTCAAAAAATGTTCTTCCTTAGGAAATTTCGAAAGTATGCTAATTATCCAGTCGGCGTCATCTTTTTGTGATTCATGAGCTCTCATTGCTTTTAATTTAGTTTCCCAGTATTTCGAAACGTCAATTGTTAGGTCTATATCTTTTTTATTGTAGCCGGGCGGGACATAAACAAAATAATCTTTTATCTGCTCCATCATTTCTTTTAATTCGCAATAATATAATAGAGTTTTAACGTATTTCAGTTTTTGGAAAACAAAGGAGGTAGCCAGAGCAACAACAACATGGTCTACGTGTCCGGAAACTCCTTTTAGGTCAAAGGTTATTAATGTATCGGGTTTATATTTTCCAATACTCTTTGTAATTTTGTCTGCCAGCTTGTGATATATATTGTTGCACAAACTTCCGTCGGTAAATCTTAAAAACTCCACTCCTTTTACTCCCAATATTTCCGCTGATTTCAAAAGTTCTTTTTCCCGTATTTTTGCGAGAGAATCTTTATCTTTTACAATCGCGGCGTCACCGCTGGTAACACAAATAATGTAAACGTCTCTTTGAGCAGCAAAATACGCTATAGAGCCTGCCGGTCCGAATGCTTCATCATCGGGGTGGGCGAATACGCATAAAAGTGGCTTCAGATTCATTTAATAATTATATATTAATATTTATCAATATGTGAATTAATTAACTCTTTAATCATCTTTA
>CAZEAL010000085.1:0-2136 GCA_964510265.1 uncultured Candidatus Saccharibacteria bacterium | reverse complement strand
CTTTTTAATTTTTTCCTTTTTTTCAAATATAATCTTTTCAACCGCTTTATAACCCCGGCTCTGAACGCTTGGAGCATGATCTGAAATACCATAATATTTGTAACCCAATGAATGAGCGGTTTTAACCATTTCCTCCAAAGTATTAACACCGTCAGAATCTGTTGTATGAGTGTGGAAATCCCCTTTTATATCATTAATATTTACCAGCTCGGGTATTTTATTTTTTAAAGCCAGTTCTACCTCGTTTTTTCCGTGCCTTAACTCGGGAGGAATATATTGCATATTTAAAAACTTATAAAAATCCTCTTCTATTGAAAATTTATGAAGTTTATTTCTATAAGTAATACCATATTCCGATAAGGATTTTCCTTTTTCCAAACTATATGTGCGCAGAATAATATTATGCTGCTTAGAACCTGTAAAATATTGCGTCATCGAGCCAAAAGCACTTGGATCCGAAGTCCTTAAATCAACTTGAATATCATTTTTAAGCACAACTGAAACCTTTTTATCGCCTTGTGATAATACATCATCTATTTCGGGATATTTCATAAAATGTTCTATAACTTTATCACTATTATTTGTTGAAACTGCAATATCTATATCTCCCACTGTGGCGTTTCTTCTTCTTAAAGATCCCAAAGATTCCGCCTGTAACACCACATCTATTTTCTTTATATATGAAATCAATCTTCCGGAAATATCTTCCGCCTGATACAAAAGTAGCCTTTTTTTAGCATTTTTAGTTAGCTTAGCCTCCGTAATTGCATTTAATATATCTTTTTCTGATTTTTCCCCGAAACTTTCCAAAGTTTGTATCTGGCCTTTTTCAGCAGCCTGCTTAACTTTCTCCATAGCAGTGCTTCTGTCAGTCAGTTTGAAAGCCATTGCCAGTTTTAATGCTTTTTTTGCTCCAATTCCCCTTACTCCGATTAAGCCAAACATCCCTTCCGGTAAACCTTTTTTTACCGAATCAAATTTTTCGACTTTTCCGGTTTTAAATAACTCATCTAAATGAGATTCCAAAGTTGCCCCAACGCCGGGTATTTCTCTCAAGCGTTTTTCTTCCCACAAGTCATATACAGTTGTTGTTAAATTATCAATAGCTGAAACAGCATTTTGATAAGCCCTGGTCTCAAAAATATTAAAACCTTTAACTTCCATGGCAGATAATACTTCTTTCAATATTTGGACTATTTCTTTATTGGAGAATTTATGGCTTTTATCCACAAATAAATTTTACCATCTAATATTCTATATTGCGCGAATTATCACACAATTGTAAATTATTGTGATTTCAAAAAGAAAAACATAACAAAGTTAATTGTTCTTTCATTGACCGTAAATGATAGAGTTGCTACTATAAGGTACACACGGTTTGGGGCCGTAGCTCAGTTGGTTAGAGCGCTTCCCTGTCACGGAAGAGGTCGCGGGTTCGAGACCCGTCGGTCCCGCCATTAATAATTTAAACTGTATTGATAACTGCCCGGAAAATATAAACTTCGCTTAAACGCGAAATATAAAAGGGGGTGAACAAAACTTCACATGCCCGAAGCAAATCAAACAAACCCTAAAGAGTCCAGAGACGGACTAGCGTTAATATTAGGAGGGATATTCATTTTAGGATTGGTATTCGCTACATATACTTATTTCAACAAAAGTTCTGAAGTGCAGAATACTGAACTAAGTTCTGAAGAATCTTCTATATTGGACAAATTAAAGAACATAATTTCATCTAACACTGTGCGAGAAGAAGGTGAGCAGGGAGAAGAAGGAAAAGAAGAACAGGGAGAGACAAAAGAAAAGGCTGAAGAGGGACAGGCTCAGGAGAAGGATGAAATTGTCGAAACACCAGGTAAAAACGGAAGTATTTCAGACTTAGGTACAGGAGGACCGACTAATGGAACTGATAAAACTGCTTTTTCTGAATTGGCGTGGACACCAAATGATTACACACAAGGAGACATATCTGGATCCTCATACACGGTAAAAAGCGGCGATACATTATGGGAAATTTCGGAAGGTGTATATGGCAGCGGATTTGAGTGGACAAAAATACTTGATGCTAACAAAGAAGCAGTAGGTTTTTTGCCGAACGGAAGTCAGGCTTTGATTGTCCCCGGACAAGTATTATCA
>CAZEAL010000084.1:0-3062 GCA_964510265.1 uncultured Candidatus Saccharibacteria bacterium | reverse complement strand
TTGGGAAGAAAATTTATGAGGATAGCATTGGGTGCGATTGGTTCTACCCTGGAATTGAGGGGGAGAAGCAAAGTTTTTCCCGAAGCCGAACCCGGTCAGATTATTAAAGCTTTAATGAGAACGGGAGTAATGAATCCGGTAATTCTTCTTGATGAAATAGAGAAATCAAGTGGAGAACATGGATTAAGGTCAGATGTTATGGCAACTCTATTGGAGATTTTAGATCCGAATCAAAATAATGAATTCAGGGATCATTACATCGATTTTCCGGTCAACCTCTCACAGGTCTTGTTTATTTGTTCAGCAAACAATACAGGAACTATATCAACCGCCTTGATGGATAGAATGGAAGTAATAAAAATGCCTTCATACACCGATATGGAAAAAGCGGTTATTGCGAGAGATTATCTGTTGCCTAAAATTATTGAAAAATCCGGACTTCAGAAAGGTGAGCTGGTAATTGACCCAAATTTGTGGCCCGGTATAGTAAGACCTTTTGGTTTTGATTCAGGTATTAGAAGTTTAGGAAGAACTTTGGAAAGTATTTGCAGAAAAGTAGCGAAAGAAATAGTTGATGGCAAATCCAAACAAGTTTATTTAAATGCGGAAAACCTGAAATATTATCTTCCGAAGTAATTTAATGTTAAGATAAAAGATGTCCGAAAAAGAGGCACTATTAGAAAACATAGAAAAGAATATTAAGGTTTGTCAAAAGTGTAGGTTGTGCAAATATGCGAAAAATGCTGTTCCTGGTGAAGGAAATATAAATACCGAAATTGTTTTTGCAGGAGAAGCTCCAGGAGAAGTAGAAGATGCAACAGGCAGACCATTTGTAGGTAGAGCGGGAAAATTGCTGGAAAGTCTTTTGGGTGAAATCGGGTATAAAAGAACTGACGTTTGGATCGGAAATATTATCAAACATCGTCCGCCCGAAAACAGAGACCCTTTTCCGGATGAAATTGAAGCCTGTCAGCCTTATTTAAATATGCAGTTGAAAATAATAGCACCGAAGTTGATAGTTACATTAGGCAGGTTTTCGATGAATCATTTTTATAAAGACGGCAAGATTTCGCGGGACCATGGGCATATTTTTAGATCGCAGGGGTATAATATATTTCCGGTTTATCATCCAGCCGCGGCGCTTAGAAACCCAGAAATGGCAATGGCTTTAAAAAGAGACTTTGTGAAAATTCCCGAAGTTTTAGATAAAGTTAAGAATAATAAAATTGATATGTTTACTGAAGCAAATAATCAAAATAGTAAAAATTTAAAGCCAAAAGGGCAATTGGGATTGGATTTATAAATGCAGTTTGCGAATACTAAAAAAGAAAATATAAATATTTCTAAACCCCCTTTAAGAATTATCACCTTGAGTGGTACTGAAAGCGTGACCAGAAACATGACTCTTTATGAATGCGGTGAAGATATTATCGCAGTTGACTGCGGTGTAGGATTTCCTGATAGTGAAATGTTTGGTGTTGATGTAGTAATACCTGACATGACATATTTATACGAAAACGCACACAGAGTAAGAGGTTTATTTATTACTCACGGTCATGAAGATCATATAGGCTCGATTCCATTTCTTCTTAGAGAGTTAAATATCCCTATATACGCTAACAAACTAGTACAAGGATTTATTACCGAAAAATTAAAAGATAAATTTTTTAAAGATATTTTCGATAAAACTAAATTTGTTTTAATATCACCCGAAACTGAAGAATTGACCGTAGGATGTTTTAAGCTATCAGCCTTCAGGGTAAATCATTCCGTCCCGTCATCTATGGCATTTGTGATAAAAACTCCCCAAGGGACAGTGTTGCATATGGCGGATTATAAGATTGACTGGACACCAGTACTTGATAAGCCGATAGATCTGGGTACTATAGCAAAACTTGGAGATTCTGGAGTTTTATGTTTATTGTCAGATTGTTTGGGAGCTACAACCGAAGGGTTTTCAAAAACAGAAAGGAGCATGGACAATACTTTTAGTGATTTATTTGAACAAGGCGAAGGGAGACAAGTGCTCATTACAACTATTTCCTCCAACATTTCCAGAATGTACCAGATAATTGATTCTGCGATTAAACACAATAGAAAAGTGGTTCTAAGCGGCAGATCAATTCACCAAAGCGTATCTGTTGCAAAACAGCTTGGCTATCTGCCTTTCGACGAGAGTGTTTATGTGAATGAATCTAATTTATCCGATTTCAGCCAAAAGGATCTCGTGTATATTATAGCGGGCTGCTATGGTCAACAAGGTTCTTCTTTGGATAGGTTGAGCAGAGGTGAACACGAAAATTTAATACTCGAGGATAATGCTATGGTAGTATTTTCTGCCGACCCGAATCCTCCGGGTGTTGCAGAAGCTGTAGAAAGAATGATGGATAATTTAACCTTGGCGGGAGCCGAAGTTATTTACAGCAAAATACAAGAAAATTTACACGTTTCGGGTCATGGAACCCGCGGTGATTTAATCACTGTAGCTGCGATTGCTAAACCTAAATATTTTATTCCAATTGGCGGCACCGTAACTAAAATGAGAGCTTACAGAAATTTAGTAGGTTCATTAGGAGTTCAGAAAAGTCAGGTGTTTGAACTGCTGGAAGGTGAGAGTGTTGTACTTGAGGATGGGAAGGCTAAAAAAGGTGCCAAGCTGGAATTGAAACCGGTTTTTGTAGACGGTTACAGCGTAGGAGATGTTGGACCTGTTGTCATGAAAGATAGAGGACAGCTTTCGACCGACGGGGTATTTGTAGTAGTTATTCCTTTAAATAGGGAGGGAAATAAAGTTGTAGGTAATGTTGATGTAATTACTAGGGGATTTGTATATGTCAAGGAGTCTAAAGCGTTAATGGGTAAATCCAGAGACGTTGTAAATAAAGTTTTGGATAAACATAAGGAAAATGTAGACGACTGGGGAAATGTAAAGAGAAAAATAGAGCGAGAAACTGCCAGATTTCTGTTTAAAGAAACCGGAAGAAAACCGCTTATAATTGTGCATTCTATTACCATTTAACATAAATGCGTAGGGGTGTCATTCTGTGCTATCATAGCCTTAA
>CAZEAL010000083.1:0-3571 GCA_964510265.1 uncultured Candidatus Saccharibacteria bacterium | reverse complement strand
TCCAAACCATTTGAGTCATATTACCCAAATCAAATTTACCGAAGTCAAAATTATCATATCTGAAAATATTCATTCTCAAATTAACCATGAAAACTCCGGCAGAAAATAATATTAAAAATATCAGTAAGAAGTTATTAAAATATTTCTTTAACATATCAATCTAAAAATCTGAACTTTATAAGAGTATATAAAGCGGATATACCGTCCCTCCAAGTAATTTTTTTACCTTCGCTCCAGGTACGTCCTTTATACGAAATCGGAACTTCCACAATTTTCAGTCCTGATTTAAGAATTTTTGCTGTTATTTCCGGCTCAAAATTAAACCTGTTAGATCGAATAATCATATTTCTTATAAAATCTCCTGGTATAAGTTTATAACAAGTCTCCATGTCGTTTAATTTAACTCCGAAAAGAATATTAGTTAAAATTGTTAATAATTTGTTCCCAATAAAATGAAGGTTTGTCATATCTTTGTACTCCCCAGAGAATCTGGAACCATAAACTACCTGCGCATTCTGATCCTTTAACGCTTTAATCAAATTTTTATAATCCTTGGGATCGTATTCCAAATCCGCATCCTGAACTATTACATAATTCCCCGTTGAATGTTTAAACCCTTCCTTAAGAGTAGCCCCTTTCCCACCATTTATTCCCTGAAAATAAATTTGCAGGTCCTTTTGCTCAACCTGCATCTTTTTCAAAATATCACGCGTACCGTCTTTTGAACTATCATCAACAAGAATTAACTCTTTTTCTACATCAGGCAATTCAACATTTTTAACTTTTTTTACTATTTCTTCAATTGTATTTTTTTCATTATAAACAGGAATAACTACAGATAATTTCATATTAGATTTAATTCTAGCTTCTTTATTCGACAGTTCCAGAAAACAATTCTTGCTGTGATGTTTGAGCTACTGGTTCCTTTCTCCCTATCTCCCTTTTAATTTTATGAAACGCTGACCATCTTCCCATTAATGCAAACATTTGTAGTTCAGTAGATGCAGGAACTACATAAAATTCCTCACCTTTAAATTTTACTTTAATTCTATCACTCCCATCAAAGGGTTTACTCCAAACTCCTTTATTATCTAGAATCTGCCATTCGCCATAAATTTCAACCATTACCCCTTTAATTTCGAGTTTTCCGAAATACGATTTATATTTGTCGGATTCCTTATATTCTACATTCTCCTTAAGAAATTCCTTGAATAAATCATATGATGCTAATGCTGTTTCTTTATTGCATACAATATCAATATCTTCCATCTGCATATTCAAACCCTGCAATACCAGTCCGGCGGTTCCCCTGACAGCATACATCAATTCACCCATTCTGTCTGATATCAGCTGCAAAACCATTAAAAATTTATCCGACTCTTTATCCAGTTCGTTTTTACTCATACAGCTTGATTTTTATTACTTTAGTCCAAAATTCCTTACCGTTAATTACGTACTTAAACTCTTTTAACTGCTCTAAATAAGGTCTCTGTTCAATATCTAAAGTTGTATCAGTATTGTGTTCATTTGTCATCAATAAGTAGTCCAACTTCTTTCCCGTTAGATTATCATAATTCAGATCAGCCTTTTTTGAGTAATACATATAAATACCGGTGTTATTTTTTCTACTATTATAATAATTCAGATACCAGTCGCTTACACTGCTGACATCGTTATAACCGATATTTCCTTCAAAATTATCGGCAGCATAGATTGTGGCCTCTTTTATAGATTTATAAATATCTTTGTGAACATATAAAACACCCAGGGACCACAAGAACAAACCTGCGACCAGACACAAATATAATAATTTTTTATTTTTAAAGAAAATTGCCAATGACAACACTGCCTGAATTAACAGTATAAAAATTAATAAATATTTCATACTAACCAAAAACTGGAGTTTATAATAATATTGACCAACTAAATGAACAATTAGTAATAAAACAGTCACTCCAAAATATAATATTTTAGGCGCGCTCTCTGATGACATAAAATAATCATTAATAAACTTCGACATTAGAATGATAAGAATAGGAATTAGAGGTACAAAAAGTCTGGGAATCGCTGCAGGCCAAACCAAAATCAACAGTAATTCCAAAATCAAAAACACAGATATGTGAACATTTTCTTTCAGAAAATTTAATAAAGAGTTTCTGGATCTGAGGAAGAAATAAACCGCGACATTAACCCCAAGCACAAATAAAAGAGATATAATAAAAATTAGTATCATCTTCAAGTCATATGCTCTTCGGGCTGGCTCCTCAAGATATTTAGAATCAAAAGGATTGTTATAAAGCAAATAAGGCGTGATCAAAAGCAAAGATCCAAATAAAAACAGAAGAAATTGTTTAAAATTTAATCTTTTAAAATAAAATATTTTAACTTGAAAACGACCATTAAACAAAATGGCTGCACCTAAAGCTGCAAATAGTATAAAGCCTTCAAATCTGGTTAATATTGATAAGGCTGCTATTAAAGAAAGCACCAGTACCTTAATTGCATTTAAATTTTCTCTCCATTTTGTATATAAAAGCAAAGCCAGCATACATAAAATACTAAAAGGCACGTCAGCATATATTCTTATCGACCAATATAAATAAACCGGATTAAGAATAAATAAAATTACTGCTAAATACATTTCATATCTTGATTTCAAATAGGATTCCGCCAGCTTATAAAACACTACAAAGGCAACAACTGACAAAAGCAGCATTACAACTCTCCCCCATAATATTTGATCCGCGCCCACCGGTCTGGCTGCTAATATCACCGAAAACAAAGGAGGCCGTTTTTCGTCGGCAGGATAGGAATAATTCCTGATATACTCGGAAGCTCTCAATATTCTATAAGAATCTCCCCATTCAGCATAATTAAAGTTAAATAAGAATAGATGTATAACTACAAATGATATTAGAGATAAAAAAAACTGATTGCGCACATTTAATCTCCGTTATTTACGCTATTTCTTAATACAAATTTATATACTTCTTCCACTTGTCTGGCCTTTACTTCCCATGAATATGAATGAACTATTTTAAATCTGTCCACTCTTCGGGGGTTCTCTAGAATTTGCATAATACTTTCAGCAATATATTTTGGATCAAGGTTATCCAGGTAATAAAGTCCGTCAATTTGATCCATCACTCTAAATCCGGAAGCCAGAACCGGAACTTCGCAGGCCAGGCTCTGCATCACAACTTTCGGAAGCCCCTCAAAACTGGAAGGTAAAACAAATATATCTGCAACCTGAAAGGCAATCGGAATCTGGGGATAAGGAGTATATCCGATTTTCGTAACACGTCCATCTAAATGATTTGTTTCAATAATTTCGTTTATTCTAGTTAAATATTCAGGATCGCCCGGTCCCACCATAAGAAGTTTGAAAGTGTCCGGAAGGTAAGCTAGAGACTCTACTATTAAATGTATGTTTTTTCTTTCCACCATAGAACCATTATTTAGAATAATCTTTTCGTAGGAATCAAATCCCAATTCAACTCTGGATTTATCTCTTTCTTCCAAAGTTGTAGGTTTAAACGTGTTTACATTTACACCGGTTTCTACAACAAAG
>CAZEAL010000082.1:0-2287 GCA_964510265.1 uncultured Candidatus Saccharibacteria bacterium | reverse complement strand
GTACTCCTCCTGGCTTGATATTGAGGAGTCGGATTACATTTTGGAAAAAACACTTGCAATCTCCCAGCCGTTTAATGATAGAATAGATATAGACTTTCTAAGGAAACTTAGAAAATCCAAACTCGACACGGTATCGCCTTTTGAAAATGTTGATGTTAGTGTTGAGTAAAGCCTGCCTTATGAACGACTATCAAGCGAAAAGCGGATTCAAAACTTTTATAGTAACTCTTGGTGTTTCTCTCTTACTGTTTGGTGTGCTTTATTATGTTCTCTCCGGTACCAGTATTACACCGGATATCGAAAGTGAATCAGATGCTCAGGAAGTAAGTAATTTCGATGCAATAGCCACGGCCGAGGTTGTAGAAGTGCAGAATGAAAAAAGCGTATTTTCCGAAATATCAAAGAAGAAGCCGGAAGTTCCGGTAAAAGCGGTTTTAGCAGGTGCTACTGAAGCTACGCAAAGCACGGTGCCTTCTACAGGTACAACCAGCATTACAATTTCTCTCATTTTGTCTTTAACTGTATTGGCTGTGGGGGCTTATGTGTATGCAAAGAACCCGCGAAAAGTTGCACTATCCAAATTTGAAGAGGAAGTTACAAATAGAATTTAGTCTCTGGCTAATATTGCATTTACCATTAATCTGTTAATTTTTGTTCCCGGAGGGTCACATGTCATTAGAGTTATAGTTGATTCGTTGAGGTATTTAGGTTTGTAGTTTGCAACAGGGTTTACTTCATCCGGTTTTTTTATTTCTTTTGTCTCAACCACGTATTTATATTCAACATTGTTATATTTAATAAATATTTCATCTCCTGGTTTTAAAGTGTTAAGCGTTGAGAAAATAGTTTTGTAGTTTCTGGGGTTGTAGAACCAGGGAAGCACGGAGTGCCCGTATATGAATGTGTTTCCAACCTGTCCCGGTAGAGCCGAGCCTTTGTAATGACCTAAAGATGTGTCTGGGGCTAAGTTGGTGGAGTTTGTTTCTACGATTGCGTCTTTTATTCTGAGTTTTGGGACGGTTAAATAAAAATATTGAGGGATATTGGCGTCGTTTGAGTCTGAGGGGGATCCAGCGTTTTGTGCTTGCCCGGGCGCTCCGAGCTCCTTGTATTCAAAATTGCCAAATCCGGTTGCAGTGCCGAGCAAGGTATTAGCAACCGGTTTTGTAATTTCATCCGCGGTCTTAAAAAACACTAAAGGTGCGATGACTTGTGTAATCAGGACGATAATTCCGGAGGTTACTATAAGGGCTGGGATTATCCTGGCGCGTGCTAAAAACTTTTTATTTACGGGATTGTAAATCGGGTCAAATGATTCATCTTTTATGTATTTTCTGGGTGCGAATGCTTCCATATTTTTTCCATAGTCAAAGGCAGCAAAATACTAAGCGGGATTTCTCCGGTCTTAGCATCTTTATCAATTGTATATAATTCTTCATATAACTTCATCAGGTTTTGTTGAGTGAAATTTTCGGAATTTACTTTAGCTCTTTCTCTCATTTGAGGTGACAGAGAAGTCACCATTTTTGATTCAAACTTTGTGTACGAAATAGAACGCAGGCCGTACTCGAGCATTGTTAATATGTAGATTTCGTCTTCATATGAATTTAATAAATTTCTTAATTCCATATAGCTTTGTTTTCTTTTTAATGCATAAACGTTGTCTATAAACCTAAAAACATTTGCATTTTTAAACAGAGGACTCAGCATTATAGTCGCGTTGTTTTTCTGCGCTTCAATTAATAATGGATTGATTTTTGTTAGTTCTTTATCGGAGTAAATTACTAAAATTGTTGCTTTGGGTACTTCGTTTAGTTTTTCTGCGTACGGACTCAAGTTTTGTCTTCCCGTGCCGGAAATGTCAAAAACTATAAAAGTCGGGTTGCCGAACATATCAATGTACATGCAGTTGTCAATTAAATGTGAGGGCGTGGTAGTTTGAGGATTTAATTCAGTTTTTCCTATTAAATGGCCGGGTGTGTTGGAATGTTTTTTTTGAATACTCAATAAGTTATTTCTGGAAGCCGATGTGTTTTCACCGTGAAGTAAATAAATCATGAGTTTTTATCGCTCAAAGATGAACTTTTGAACATATGCATGTATCTGACTAAAATCTCCCGCTCTTGGTATAAGTACGTACGCCCCTCCATATAAACTGGTGTCTTCCGGTGCGTATAAAAGCCCCCCATCACTGGAAGCGCTTCTGTCATCTAAAACAAAAGATTTTATAGCGTTAAAATTTGTTTGTTTGGTTAGCAAATAAAAACCTTGAATGGTTCCCAGGTCT
>CAZEAL010000081.1:0-2967 GCA_964510265.1 uncultured Candidatus Saccharibacteria bacterium | reverse complement strand
ATAACTTGCAGAAAATCATCTTCCCCGCGGGGCTTTGAATAACTTTAAAAACTTTAGCGTCCACTTCCATCCCTACTTTATCCTTAGCATCTTCCACCACTATCATAGTTCCATCGGGTAAATAACCTACTCCTTGCTGCTTTTCTTTCCCTTCCTGCACTATTTTTACTTTAATAATCTCCCCGGGAAGAACCACCGTTTTCACCGCATCTACCAGTTCGTTTATGTTTAACACTTTTACTCCTGAAACCTTAGCCACTTTATTTAAATTGAAATCAAGAGTCATTAATTTTGATTTGTATTTACGCGCGAGGGTGACAAGCTGCTTGTCTGTTTTTCCTTCCTCCCCTTCTTTCGGTTTCTCATCCAATATTACTACCTTAGCCTGTCTTTTTAACTGCCCTACCAGGTCCAATCCCCTGCGGCCGCGCTGGCGTCTTAAAACATCGCTATTATCGGATATAAGATGTAGTTCATCCAACACCGCTTTGGGAATAATCAGGGACCTGTCTAAAAATCCCGACCTGACCATATCCAAAACCCTCCCGTCTATTAAAACTGACGTATCCAATAAAATACTGTTGGCGATTTCGTCCATTCGCTTTTTTTCTTCTTCTTCTCTTTTGCGCTCTTCCTCTTTTCTCTTTTCATCTTCTTTCTTTTTAAGTTCCAGGGCTTGGGTTTTCTGCTCCTGTTTTGCTTTTTGGGCTTCGTGCAAACGCTTATTCTGCTGCGCCCAGAAATTGTTAACAATGTCCGCAATGATCTTCGCAATAGTAGTTTCAAACCAGGCCCGTAACTCCAAAAACAGCACGGGCAATATAAATGCACCGAAAAGCAGACAAGTAAAAGAAATAAGTATTTCGGCCAGAAAGTTTACACCGAACAGTGGGTTTTCTCTGAAAAAAACCGTATTTGAAAAATTGAACCCTATTATAAATAGAACGAATCCCACAAGTAATCTAATATGGAGTTTGATATCTGAACTTTTATATCTTTGTTTGGGGGGCGGCAATAAAAGACGCTGTTTTTGTGTAGCGCCGTTTCCATTTTTTGTGTGGTTTCTTACTTCGGTATTTTCATTCAACAACTTTTTTCCTTCACTTCAATTATACGTTCGTTACCGTATTTAATGCAAAGATGGGGGTTATTATACGCTTTAAAGTCAGATTTTTCCTGAAAAGACAATCGGCAAGGCTTGCCCTAAGGTTTTGGCATTTTCTGGGCTTATAACTTTTGTATATCCGAGTTTTTCGGCTTCTTTCTCTCGTTTTTGCTGATAAGAGACTCTGCGGATTTCGCCCAAAAGCCCGCATTCTCCGAAAGCGGCCGCATTTGAAGGGAGGGGTTTGTTTTTGACGGAAGAAATGACGGCCAGACACACCGCCAGGTCGGCGGCATATTCGTTTACTTTAAGCCCGCCCGCCACGTTTAGATAAACGTCATAGGAGCTTAAGTTTATGCCGAGAGATTTTTCTATAATGGCTAGTAGTACCTGAAGTCTGTTTACGCTAAATCCGCTGGCGGTTCTTCGGGGGTTGCCGAACTTTGATAACATCGTAAGCGCCTGGATTTCAAAAAGTATCGGGCGGAATCCCTCCATAACAACTGTCACGCACGACCCCACGGCCGCTCCCATTCTTTGGCTTAAAAATAACTGGGAGGGGTTATCCACTTCCCTCATTCCCTCTTCCTGCATTTCAAATATTCCGACTTCGGAAATAGGTCCGAAACGATTTTTAGTAGTTTTTAAAACTCTGAACATATGCTGGGAGTCTCCCTCTAAATATAAAACGGTATCCACAATGTGCTCCAAAACTTTTGGGCCGGCGACGGTGCCTTCTTTAGTGACGTGGCCGACAAGTATAACCGGCATACCGGTTTTTTTGGCCGTATCGGTGAG
This sequence comes from uncultured Candidatus Saccharibacteria bacterium, assembly GCA_964510265.1. Taxonomy (GTDB): domain Bacteria; phylum Patescibacteriota; class WWE3; order UBA101185; family UBA10185; genus 2-02-FULL-38-14. Next base: position 1,064 of record CAZEAL010000081.1, on the reverse strand, counting down.
TTTCTGCGTCGATCCCCTTACTTGCCCGACGCTTCCGGCCATTCCGGTTAAATCATCTGAATAAAGAGTTTGGATTGAATCTATAACTGCGAGAGCAATTTCGTCTTGAGTATTTTGTAAATTCTGGCGTGGTCCTGAACCGCCCGAACGGCTTTCCATAACTTGGCAGATTAAGTCCACGTTGTTTTCCGGCAGCATGAATAAATTGTCACCCGAATAACCCATCCTCTCGGATCTTATTCTTATTTGAGCTGCGCTCTCTTCGCCGCAAACGTAAAGAACTTTAGAATTTTTCATCCTTGAGGATATTTGAGTCAACAAAGTACTCTTACCTATCCCCGGGTCCCCGGCTAAAAGAACAACGTGCCCCGGAACGAAACCTCCTCCGAGCACACGATCAAATTCTTTTAAGCTCGACGACAAACGTTTGGTCTTTTCTAAAGAGATTTGTGACAGTTGTGTTAATTGAGCCTGCATCGTTGAGCGTAATTTCGCCGAAGACAATCTTCCAAAACCGCCGGCACTCTTGGAAGAAGCTGTTGAGGTTTTGGAAAAAGCCGTTTCGACCATTGTGTTCCATTCACCGCAGTTTGGACACTGACCGACCCACTTTGACGTTTCGTATTCACAATTTTGGCAAATATATACTGATTTAAATTTACTCATATAGTTTTTTATTCACCATCACACACTCAAAATCTCAATTGTTGCTTTCAATTCGAAATTCACTCCGCTCCCACAGTATAACTATTATATACGTTATTTATTAAACTAAAGTTAAATTCGAAGATTCTAAGTGGGTTTTCAGAGTTAACGGTCTTTCTCTGTTACTCAAAAGCCTTTCGGCTACTTTGTCCAGCAGCTCTTTTTCAATAGTCCTCCTCAACGAACGCGCACCGTACTCGTCGGAATAGCCTCTTTTGAGCAGATATTGTTTGGTGGGCAGATTCACCGTCAATAAAACGTTTTGTAGTTTAAGAGTTCGTGAAACTTCTGATATAAGAAGGTTTAAGATATTCATCTGGTCTTTTTGGTTAAGTTTTTTGAAGACAATTATTTCGTCA
>CAZEAL010000080.1:0-1530 GCA_964510265.1 uncultured Candidatus Saccharibacteria bacterium | reverse complement strand
GTTTTGCGGCGGACCTCACGTTAAAAACACCGGAGAGTTAGCACCTGTTCAAATTTATAACCAAGAGAGCATCGGCAAAGGTATAATGAGGGTGTACGTGAGGTTTTAATGCTTAAAGCAATATTTACAAAAAAGTTTTTTCATGTTTTGATTGCACTTATTTTTCCCGCAATATTGTTTCAGTTCGTACTATATTTAAATAAATGGCTTTATCAAAAACATTTGGTTGAAGTTGAACCGCTTAAACTTTTAGGTATATCGGAAAATTCCTTAGGTTATTTATTATTATTTTTAGTTCCTATTGTTGGATTTCTGTTTATGCTTGTTATTACACGTAAGTTAAGTTTTATTTCCGCGCTTCCGCTCATTGTTTACTATCCCTTGGAATTGTTAATGCTGTTTGGTGTAGTTACTATGATGATAAATAGTTCTGTTTTTACTAGACCTTTAAAAGAGGCTCATAAAATGTATTATCCTGATTTATACCCTAAGGAAGATTCTCAAAAAGAAGATATTAAACCCGGAACATTAGAGTTTGTAAAGTTTGACAATGGCATTGCAGGGCATTGCAAAACCTATATTCCCGATATCAAAGGTAAAGTGTGCTTTATTGAATTTGCCGAAGACAAAAACACGGTGTTCTATAAGGCGTTTGGTGAAATTGATGACCCTATTTTTATAGCCTCTGGAAATATACCGAGTTTTACCGCAGTATATACAAAGCAGATTGGCCAGGATTTTGTTTATTCGTCTAAAACTAAGAAATTGCTTGGAGAACTGACAATACTACATAATGATGAAATGACTGATATTGATGAAAGCGGATTATATTTAATTGATTTGAACAAAAAAACTTCTTTTCTGCTTATTAGTTTGCGCCAGGCGAATGCTTCGAGTTTTAGTTTATTCAGGTCGGCCGGCAACGGAGGAGATGATTCGTATATGTTAATTTCCTCATACTCGTGTAAAACCTGTTACGAAACCGCTCATATTAATTTGGTGGACTTTAATAGTAGTGAAATTGTACAGTTTGAAGGCGATTTATATAAATGGCTGAGTGCCGCAGAATTTGTTTATTTTGAAAATCCGGAAGTTGTAAATGACGGTAGCTTTGGCCCAGATTTTATTCAAGTTCAGGAGATGAGGAATTTTAAAAAATACAACGTTTTAACTAAACAAACAGAACCGATTTTACAAATTAAGTACAGTCGCACCGACGCGTTAAGAATCTTATATAAATATTTTAATAAAAAGTACTATTCTGGTGCTATCAAAAATATACAGACATTGTTAGATGACGGTTATTGGCAGTTTGATGTTTTGGAGCAAGATCCGGAGGATAGTTCCGGATATGAATTTATTGGTGAATATAGAGTTTATTATGATACAGGAAAGGTAGAAAAGGTTAATACGATTTTCGAATGATTATTTTTGGTTGCGGGGCCCGGACTTGCACCGGGACCTTCAGATTATGAGCCTGACGAGGTACTATTCCTCCACCCCGCTACGAATGCATGTGCAATGGTATCA
>CAZEAL010000079.1:0-18543 GCA_964510265.1 uncultured Candidatus Saccharibacteria bacterium | reverse complement strand
GTACTTAATTTTTTGTTTTTTTGATCCATATAAAAATATTACCACTTAATTAAATAATTAATGCTAAAATCGTCCTAGAAGGGGAAGATGCTCGATCGCTCCATGCTGATTTTGCAATCTTCCCCTTCTATGCTCTGCCTAGCTCATGGTTTTCATTTCACTTTCCGAGGGTTACCACTCGCGGTCACTGGTGTGATCCTTGACCATGTTCGTCACCTCCTTTATTTTGTTATTCTGGGTTGGCCGTTAGCTGAATCGGCAGAGGGATCCGCTTTCGGCTGGTTGCTTTCTCTAAACCTACATGTGACCTTTCGAGAAAAGCCCAAAGAAGTACTTTTTTACCTAAAAAGTATTTATTTGGATTCTTCTCATCATTCTGATTTTCAATATACCTGCAAATGTTCCCGCGAAGTCGACCTTTTATCCAACAAAAAACCGCCTTTCGGCGGATCTGTCTGTAAATTATCGAAAAAACTTATTTTCAGGGACTCATGCAACAGACGAAACAACCGCCGTTAGGTGGTATTTGCTCCATCTATGATGATTTCTACTTGTCCCTTTATACATGATGGAGATATTGTAGCAGATTTTGTCAAATTTAGGGAGTAAATAAGGTTAGGTCGAACCAACTTATGGGTTTATATAACAAGTTGTCACGGCTAATGGGTCAATGCCGACTACTTTTTGGGAGGTCTCGGGCGAGATCTTATGATATCCCTTTTGTCCTTATTGTCGGACATTTACCAACCTCCTTTCTTTAAGATAACACCAATTTGTTACTAATATTAGTTAGTGAATTGTCAAGGATTTTAGCTGATACTTCCACTCATAAAAACATGTGGTAATATATCTTTACGGAGAAAAGATTATGGAAATTACTTATATAGGTCATTCGTGTTTTAAATTAAAAGGGAAAAATTTAACCGTTGTTATTGATCCTTATGATCCGGAAAAAGTCGGGTATAAACTTCCAAAACTGGAGGCGGACGCTCTTCTTTTGTCTCATCACCATTTCGACCACGATTATGTTCAGGGTGTTACCGGATACAAACTATTGGTAGACGGTCCGGGTGAATATGAAACCAACGAGGTTTTTATTTATGGAATTCCGACATTTCATGATAATAAAGAAGGAGCTGAAAGGGGTAAAAACACTATATATTTAATTGAAATAGATGGGGTAAACGTTTTGCATCTGGGAGATTTAGGCCATGAGCTTACTAAAGAAACTCTTGAGAAAATACCTAATGTAGATGTTCTGTTGATACCGGTAGGGGGGAAATACACTATAGACGCTTCAACCGCGGTGGAGGTCATTTCTTCAATTGAACCTTCAATAGTTATACCTATGCACTATTCGACTCAGGATTTGAGTTTTAAGGAGGAGTTACAAAAACTCGATAAATTTTTAGATGAGATGGGAGTCGAGAATAGTATTAAAAAAGAGGAAAAGCTGAAAATTTCCAGCAAAAGTGACCTGCCTGAGGATACTGAGATAGTTATTCTCACTCCACAACATTAGAAATTTTATTTTGCTAGTGCGAAGTGATTTTTAACAAAATTATTTTATTAACATAAAGTAATTATTAACATAATTATGACTGCATATGCTACTAAAGACCGCACACCGAGTGTGGGAGTTCCGCCACACGATCTTGAAGCCGAGAAATCGGTTCTTGGAGCATTGCTTTTAGATAAAGATGCCATTGTAAAGATTGTAGAAACATTAAGACCCTCACATTTTTATAAATCATCACACGAAAAAATTTATGAAGCGATGTTAACTTTGTATGAGAAACGTGAGCCAATTGATTTAATTACCGTTCCTGCCGAGTTAAAGAGAATGGGGGAGTTGGAAAGTTCGGGCGGAGTTACTTATTTGACGGAGTTAGTCAACGCAGTGCCGACCGCCGCAAATGTGGAATTTTATTCACGCATGGTATCTGAAGATTATGTGAAGAGGTCTGTGATGAAAGCGGCTTCTGAAATTACCGAACTAGTTTATAATGAATCCAATGTTGATGAGCTTTTAGATAAATCCGAACAATTACTGTTCTCAGTTTCCCAACAGAGGGTTCATCAGGATTTTGTACCGGTAAAAGAAACTCTTGGAATAACTTTTGAGAGACTTGACGAGTTGAGCAAAACAAGAGGTGCTTTAAGGGGTGTTCCTACAGGTCTGGCCGGACTGGACAAAATGCTTTCGGGTTTGCAGAGGGAAAATTTAGTAATATTAGCCGCGAGGCCTTCAGTGGGAAAGTCTTCTTTTGCTGTTAACATCGCTCAATTCGCGGCTGTTTCTCATAAGGTGGGTGTGGGTATTTTTTCTCTGGAAATGGGGAAAGAATCTATTGTGGATAGAATGATTTCAGTTCAGGGGGATATAGATAATTGGAGGATTACTACCGGAAATCTAGAGCAGGAAGATTTTGAAAAATACGGTATCGCGGCGGGTGAATTGTCTGAAGCACCTATATTTATCGACGACACGCCGGGTATAGGAGTAATGGAAATGAGAACAAAAGCTCGAAGACTTCAACTTGAACACGATTTGGGTCTGATTGTAGTGGATTATTTGCAGTTGATAAGAGGGCGTAATCTGGAAAGCAGAGTACAGGAAGTGTCCGAAATTTCACAATCTTTAAAAAATCTGGCCAGAGAATTGAAAATACCTGTTTTGGCGGTTTCGCAGTTGTCGAGAGCAGTTGAACAAAGGGGTGGAGAAAAAAGACCTCAGCTTTCCGACTTAAGAGATTCCGGTTCTATAGAACAAGATGCCGACGTCGTGATGTTTTTATATAGACCTAATGACGAAGACAGAGAGAATTATAAATTGCTTTTAGCCAAGCACAGAAATGGCCCTACCGGTGAAATATCTTTGTTCTTCAAAGCTGATAGAACTAAGTTTTTTGAAGCTGAAACGAAGAGGGACGAATAATAACCTGTTTGTCTTTTTGGTGCTATAATCTCAAAAGTTTGAGGTAGCTGGCCGTGGTGGCGGAATGGTATACGCGGTAGTCTCAAAAACTACTGGGTCTCAAGCCCGTGTGAGTTCGACTCTCACCCACGGCACCAATTAACGGTTCGTTGTTTAGAATTGTAAAATATTTATGGAGCTTCTATGTTAGTCACAGAATTAAAGAACGGAACAATATTTAAAGATAACGGATTTCCATTTACAGTCGTAAAATATGAACACGTGAAATCAGCCAGGGGAGGGGCAACAGTGAGAATAAAAGCCCGTAATATAATTACATCGCAGGTATTAGAAAAAAGCTGGGGTTCAAATGAAAGGATAGAAGATGCTGATGTTACAAGGAAAAGCGCCCAGTATTTGTATAGAGACAACGGGTATGTATTTATGGATCCCGAAACTTTTGAACAATTTAGTATAAATACCGAACTATTGGGGGACAGTGTAAAGTTTTTAAAAGAGGGTGAAAAGGTTTTCGTTCAATATTTTGAGGACAGGCCAATTTCTGTTGATCTGCCTATAACATTAATATTTGAAATTACCTATACGGAGCCGGGATTCAAGGGAAATACGGTGTCAAATGTTTTAAAGGAAGCGACTTTAGATAACGGTACCGTGGTTAAAGTTCCCACATTTATAAAAATAGGGGATAAAGTTAAAATAGATTCAAGGACCGGTGAATACGTGTCAAAAGCGTAACTTTACTTTTGAAAGTTTTTAAAATGTATATTCCTGAATTTATTACTATAAATCAGTTTCAATTTCAACTTTGGACGATCTTCGTTTTTGTTGCCTTTGTTTTATATTTGTTTGTTGTATGGTTTGAGGGCAGGAAGGACGGTTTTGACATAGAAAAGTTGTTTGACACTGCCTTTTTAGGTGCTTTTTCCGCATATATATTTTCGAAAATTCTTTTTAAGTTAAGCCTGAAGTCAGCTGTTGTTAAAGACATCGACGTGGAAATAGGCAGTTTAAGCATTTTAGGGGCTGTGCTGGGGCTTGGTTTTTGCCTGATAGTTCTTTCAAAAACCTGGAGATGGTCGGTTTACAGGCTGCTGGATGTTTTTTCTCTCTCGGTTTCTGCTTTTATTTCTTTAAGTATGTTATCAAGCTTTATGATTTATAAGAACATAAATGGTTTATACGCTTCGGTTTTATTTTTAGGGCAGTACTTAATATTATCCAGGTTCAGAAATTCGAAACTTAAGTCGGGTTATGTGTTTTCGTATTCGATTGTGATTTCGGTCTTTATTGTATCCCTATTGTTTGAAGAATATAGAAGTTTGATATTTATTTTGTTATTGATTACAATGAGCTTAGTTAATTTAATTTTCAGGGAGCGGAAAGATATGACTGGCAGACCACCTATATCACAAAGTCTCTTAAATTCTTTAAAAAATGTGCTTCTATCTAAAGGGAAGCAGCTTAAGAAAGAACAAAGTATTTTAGATCAGATAGATCCTGCAAACGACACAGACAGGGATATCGATAATGCCGATCCTATAGATGAGGCAGTGCTAGAAGATACAAGCAAGGAAATTGTAGATTTGAGAAGAACAAGTGCTGATAATATGCAGCAATTAGTGAGAAAAGCGTTGGCCAGAATGAGAATAGGCAAATACGGTATCTGCGAGGTATGCGGAAAACCGATCGAAGAAGCCAGGCTTAGAATTTACCCTGAAGCAACAACTTGTACAGAACATATGGGCAAGGAATAATGGATGATTCACTTTATAACTGCTCGTTTTTATTGTCCTCTATAAACCCCAAAGTGCAGGTTTTAATTATTCTTTTATTTTTAACGTTGGTTCTGGTTTTATTGCGAAAAAAGGTTGATTTTGAGAATCTAAAGAAGAAAAAAATTTATATGTTGCCGCTGATATTAATTGCTCTTGGCGGATTTATAAATCTTTTTCAGAGGTTTTTTTACGGGTGCGTTTATGACAATTTATCGTTTTTTAGCTTGTTTAAATATAATATATGGGATTTAATAGTTGTTTCAGGTTTGACTATAGTTTTTGTTAAAAACAAATGGTACTTTCGTACAAAGTAGTCTTAATTTGTCAAAGTGAGAGGTTAAACAAATGATTAACTTCAAATTAATAGTAATTTATGAAGATGAATGTTTTTTAGTGATAGATAAACCTGTTGGTTTAGTAGTAAACAGTTCCTTAACGGCAAAAGATGAAACCCTTCAGGAATATATCGAGCAAATAAGCGACTTTTCAAAGGTCGATCCAAATTCCGAATTTAATTTGAGGAAGGGGATTGTGCACAGGCTGGATAAAGAAACCTCAGGGGTGATTTTAATCGCAAAAGACGAAAAAACTTTTAATTTCCTTCAAAATCAGTTTAAAAGCAGGGAAGTTTATAAAGAATATAGGGCTTTAGTCTATGGGGAAATAAAAGAAAAAGCATTTGAAATAAATGCGCCCATAAATAGAAATATAAAAAACAGGACGAAATATTCTGTGTCGGATAGTGGTAAAGAAGCAATGACGGTATTTTACACCATAAATAATGTAAATAAAGGTAATAATGCATATACCTGCCTGAAAGCTTTGCCAAAAACGGGGAGAACTCACCAGATACGAGTACATTTATCTGCAATTCACCATGCTGTAGTTGGTGATACTCAATACGCAACGAAAAAGCAATTAGAATCTTCATCTGAAGATTTTAATAGAATGATGCTACATGCTTATAAAATATCGATATTGCATCCAAAAGATTACAAAACTAGGGAGTTTACTGCCAAATTACCTGATGTATTCCAAATTTGCCACCTTTAGTAAATAAAGAATCAAAAACCTTTAAATATATGTAAATAAGTTGTACTATGCTGGAGATATTAGTTTTATGAAAAAATATTCTGCCCAAAGAAAAAAGATTAAAAGAAAAGTGGTTGTGACGAAGAGGAGTTACCGTAACGCAATACCTTTCATTCTTTTATTTTTGATTTCGGTCTTATTTTTGTCCGGTGCCGGTTTTTATAGAAGTATAAGTCTAAAGTGGGCATCTGCTGATTCATCATCATCTTATTCATTGCAGGACAAAAACCTGGCCAGTTTACTAATTGCCGAAGTTAACGTGGTAGAAGATAAGCCAACCGATATTAAAAATATTCAGGTATTTTTATTCAATAAATCCGAAAGAAAGACTCTTATATATGAAATTTCAGCCGAAAGTGTTTTTGACATTCCTGGAAAATATGGCATAGAAAAAATTTCGAAGGTATTTGCTTTGGGGAATTTATCTGATAACGGACAAAAGGAGGGTATAAATCTACTACTTAAAAGTTTGAAAAAGATCTTAGGAGTAAATATTAACCGGTATATACTACTGGATTCGGATGACTATCAAAACTATAAAAACCTGATTGAAAACGATTCTTCTCCTTCTATCATTAAATTAGCCAACACTTTGGGAGTAAATTCATACACAACCGACATGTCTTTATCAGATTTATATGAAATGTTTAATTTTTCATTAGAGTCCAAGCAGGAAGTTTTAAAGATTACAGTGGATTTATCCGATGAGTTATATATGGAAAAGCTGGATAAAATGACCAGGGAAGCTACGTTTGATTCTGTTATCTCCCTCGAAAAGAAAGGTGTTTCAATACTTAACGGGACTGCGATTCCAGGAGTAGCCACTTATGGCTCCAGAATAATTGAAAATATGAGCGGGTACGTTTTATCTTCTTCTAATGCCCAGCGTCAATATGAAGAGAGTATGTTGATTGTGGATGATTTCTCATCAGAGACTGTAAAGTATATCTCGGAGTTTTTCGGTTTTAAAAATGTTGTATTGAAGAACCAGGCTTTGGATATACTTGAAAATGAAATTGCCCGGTCTGATGTAACATTAATTTTAGGATTTGACATTGCGGACACACTGTAATACTATAAATTCATTGTCTCTCTCCTTTCTTCACCCTCGCCCCAAATTAGGGCGGGGGTTTTGATGTTTTTATGAGCGATTTATATCTTTTTCTACCATTAATTATTCTATTCGTAGTGCTGTTTATTTTGTTTTTAAGGTTCAAACTTTCAAGGAAAAAATTTTCTATTAGAAAAAACGAAAACACAGTAGTTTTGGAAGTACAAATGCCAAAAAATATTGAAGATACCGGCGTCCAGCAAGCCTCATTGGCAGCTGAAAGTATGTATGCATCATTACATGGATTATTGCACGAGGATCCCGACTTGCAGGAGCATTTATCTTTTGAAATATATTCCGGACCTAAAGGAGTTAGATTTTTTGCTGCAGTGCCAAAAACGATTTTAAAATTCGTTGAAAGCCAGATTTACGCCCAGTATCCTCTGGCGAGCATTTCCTATGCGGAAGACTATGCTTCATTCCAGCCAAATGATATGGAATATGAAGTGAATACTTTGTCCTTAACTAAAGAACAATTTTTTCCGATCCGCATGTTCAGAGATTACGAAACTGAACCGTTATCAGTGATAACCTCTACAATGTCCGAAATCCAAAAAGGGGAGGAAATATGGTTTCAAGTGTTATTTAAACCGATTCCGGATATATGGCAAAAAGAAGGATACGATTATGTAAATGCATTAAGGGAAGGAACTTTAGTAAAGCGTCCAAATTTAGGTCTGGGAAGTATATTGCATGCTATAGCAAACGAATTAATGCTTATAGGTTACACGATGCTCGAACAAATATTTAGGAGCCCGACGACTACAAAAACACCCGCAAGAACTGATATATTAAAACCCACACTTCCGAAACTCTCACCTGTTCAGGAACTTGAATTGAAATCAATAGAAAATAAATTATCCAAAATGGGATTTTTGACACAAATACGCTTCGTGTGTATTGCGTCTTCGCGCGACAGAGTGCATGTTAATACGAGGTCTATGTCAGCTTCAGTAAAGCAATATGCTACAGCTAATTCCAACAGTTTTGTGTCTTTTAGCGAACCAAATAAAGAAGAATCGCTGGTATTTTATAAAGATAGAGCTTTGGACGAATCTAAGAGTTTTGTCTGCAATATTGAGGAGCTCGCAACTATTATGCATTTTCCCTCTTCAATTATGGAAACCCCCAATATTTCCTGGATTTATTCTAAAAAAGCAGAGCCTCCTCCAAATCTACCGACAAAAGACTGCAATTTAATCGGGGAAACTATTTATAGGAGTTACAAAGTTAGGTTTGGTATAAAAAACGGAGATGATAGATTGAGGCATATGTACCTAATTGGAAAATCGGGTACAGGCAAATCAACACTTTTTGAAACAATGATTTCCCAGGATATCGCTGACGGCTATGGCGTAGGGGTTTTAGATCCTCACGGAGAAACAATAGACAGGGTTCTGGAGTATATTCCCGATCATAGGATAAAAGATGTAATTTATTTTGATCCATCCGACGTAGAAAAACCGGTGGGGTTGAATTTATTGGAAATGGAGGATATGTCGCAAAAAAACCTTATGGCTTCAGCACTTGTGTCGGCTATCAGACAGCACTTTGATTATTCATGGGGTCCGAGGCTGGAGTATTTATTGAATTATTGTATATTAACCCTCCTGGAGGTTCCGGGAACATCTATGCTTGGTATTACTAGACTCTTAGAGGATGATAATTACAGAAAGTATATTTTACACAACGTAAAGGACCCTGTAACAGTAAGGTTTTGGGAAAACGAATATAGAGATATGAAGGGTAATCAGAAACTTGTTACTGAAGCTATTGCGCCTATTCAAAATAAAGTAAACAGATTTTTGGCTTCTACTACAATCAGAAATATATTAGGGCAGAGAAAATCCACGTTAAATATTTCGGACGCGATGAACAACGGGAAGATCTTGTTAATGAATTTATCTAAAGGAAAAATAGGGGCGGATAATGCCAATTTGCTTGGGGCTTTGATAGTTTCCAGAATACAGTTTATGGCTCTGCAGAGAGCGAAAATACCTTACGCACAAAGAAGACCTTTTTATTTGTATGTAGATGAATTTCAAAATTTTGCTACAGGAAGTTTTGAAGAAATATTGTCAGAATCGAGAAAATACAAGCTTGGATTATATTTAACACATCAGTTTACGGCGCAGCTGCCTGAAGAGCTGTTGAAAGCTGTTTATGGAAATGTCGGTACCATTGCCACGTTTTCTTTGGGTGCCCCTGACGCAAGGATGCTGGCGAGCGAGTTTGCTCCGTATTTTGGTGAGGAAGATATTATTTCACTGGAAAGATTTCATATTTACATAAAACTTATGGTGGATGGTATGACGTCGCCCCCGTTTTCGGCTAAAATATTGCTTCCGTGGGATCCTGAATCTGCCGTTAGACCAAAATTCACGGAAAACAAACAAAGAGTGATAGAATATAGCCGGCAGACCTATGGGGCTGATAGGGAAGTGGTGGAGACCAAAATAAATAAATGGGTGGAAACTAAGTTTGATAAGGGTTTGGCTATAGCACAGGAAATAAAAGACAAAAAAATCCAAGAAGGCGTTCCTGATCAAGTTTATCAAACACCGTTAAGTTAAAAAGGAGGTTCTATGACAGATATAAGTCAACAAATAATTGCACAGCTGCTCGACCATTTGGATAACGCGGATAGAGAATTGCGTGACGCCAGGAGGATAATCAGACAAATAGAGGAGATTAAATCCGAAACGTACAAACAGCTTCCAGGAATAGAAGGTGTTTTTGACGGAGCGTATTTGGTAACTCAAGACGGTCAAAAATATGAGGTTCCTTCTAATTATGCTGCAAAATCCCGTCTCGTTTACGGTGATTTGTTAAAAATGGTGGAAGAAAACGGGAAAACAATGTTTAAGCAGATTGAAAAAGCCCCCCGAAAAAGAATCGAAGGGATATTAAATAAAAAAGAAGGCAGCTGGTATATTTTGACCGATTCCGGTTCATATAAAATTTCGGATAATGCTGCGGAATTTAGTAGGGCGGAGATAAATGATGAGGCGATAGCATTAATACCGGAGGGCGTTATAGAGGTGCCTTTCGCCGCCCTGGATAAAATAATTACTCAAGAATCAGCACCGGTAATTCAAACACAAAAAGTTAATGAAATTAAACAAATTAACGATAGAATAAAAGGAGAAGAAAGGAAAGATAAACCCCGAGGCGGTGAAAACAGAAAACCCAAAAGCAGAAGTAAATCGCAGGTTTTTAAGAGTCCACAGGCATCACAGACTCAAAAAACATTAGAAACTAAGCCAATTCAGGAAAAACCCTTGCAGCCTGGTACTGAAAGTGTAACTTATACCGTCGGTGATGAAGAAGATTTGAGATAGAGTATTTATATAGTTTCTTCAGCTGTTTCGGTCATTTCTAATTCTGGTTCATCTAAAGATCCTTTTTTAATATACGGTCTTACGTCTTGTCTTTCTGATTTGAATATCGGCAGGCTGCATTTTATTAAGATTTTTATATTTTTACCCGTTCCGTTAATAAAATTTGCGCTTGCCTCCGCACCTTTTTGTTTAGCCCCATTTAATTTGATAACAAAGTCTCTATTTAGTATGCCTAAGACAATTCTTTCGTCTCTCTTCATTTTAATTACGTTGACCGTTCTTTTTTCAATTTTTAAAATCAGAGGTTCGCCGGGCGAAAAATCGGAGGCGGTTACTCTTTTTGCCGTAATTTCAATTGTGGTTTCAGCCGTTGTGCCGGGTTCTTTTAAAAGTGATTTGGGGTCTGCTAATGTTATATGGTTTTTTTCACTCTTTTTTTGCGATGCCAGTGAATAATTTTTTAAAGCTACAGGATTTATGGGATCGTCTTCTAATACTTCTTTAAAAATTTTTTTGGCTCGGTTGAATTCTCCGGTTTGGATATAAGCTCTGCCCAAGCGAATTTTTGCGTCTGTGCTTGAAGGGTCTTTTTCTAATATTTGAAGATTTAAGCTAACAGCTTCTTTCCATTTTGAGCTCAGGGCGGCGTCTATAGCCTTCTTTGTTAAGAAGGGCAATCCATTTTGCATGATGGTGAGGATATCAGTTTTAGGATGAATGTCAATATTTATAATTATTAAGGTAAGAATAGTAGTATTTAATAACACTATAGGTATTATGTTGAACCGTTATATTTAAACTGATATGATAGTCAACGTATGAGCGGACATTCACATTGGGCAACTACAAAAAGAGGTAAGGCGACGGAAGATGCTAAAAAAAGCATGGCTTTTACCAAGGTCAGCAGGTTATTAACAGTGGCAGCAAAACAGGGTGGAGGAGACCCCGATTCCAATCCCTCTTTACGATTGGCTATAGAGAAGGCTAAAGAAGCGCGAATGCCAAAAGAAAATATCCAAAAAGCAATAGACAAAGGTCTGGGAAGGCTGGATTCCGGAAGTTATGAGGAAATAACATACGAGGGCTTCGGTCCGGAAGGAGTGGCCTTTATTGTTAAAGTGCTGACCGATAACAGAAACAGAACTGCAAGCGAAATGAGAAATATTTTTACAAGGTACGACGGATCTCTCGGAGGAGTCGGTTCAACAGCCTATATTTTTTCTCCTGATCCTAAGAATCCGAGTTTTTATGCTGAAATATTAAACCCAAAAACTAAAGATAGACTAGAGCAGATGCTATCGGAGTTTGACGATAATGATGATGTTCAAGAGGTGTTTTATAACTTTAAATTGGTAAATAATTAGCCGTGATAAAATAAATTATGATTATTTTAGGTATCGACCCGGGTACTGCGAGAACAGGTTACTCGATAATAGACTTGACTGAGAATAACAAACCAAACTTGCTGGATTACTCAGTTATCCAAACCCCTCCCGAAACAGAGATGCACAAAAGGCTGAGAATGTTATTTAGGGAGCTCGATTCTATAGCAAAAAAGCATACTCCAAACATAATGGTAATCGAAAAGCTGTTTTTTAATACAAATGCGAAAACAGCTATAAATGTTGGGCAGGCGAGGGGTGTATCTCTTTTGATTGCCGCTAACAGGAAAATGCATGTTTTCGAATATACAGCTTTAGAGGCTAAATTAGCTCTGACCGGATACGGAAGATCTGATAAAAAAGTGGTTCAGGAAGCTGTAAAGAAGTATTTAAAGCTGAAAGAAATTATTAAATCAGACGATGCTAATGATGCAGTAGCTATTTCTTTGTGCCATATATTAAAAATTAAATGACTTTGCCGTTTAGACTAGAAAAGAAACACAAATATTTGATTCACTCCTTTTTGATGGGAGCAGTATTTTTTTGGTTCTCTTTTTCTTCAGACGATAATAAATTCAATATTTTTATGATTGCTTTGGTTTTGGTTTCGGTGGGAACTTTGATTTCCCAATATCCTAATATTGAGATCAGAAATGTGTATTATAACCTTTTAATACCAATGCATTTGGTTGTGGGAATGATGCTATCCATCATATATTTTCCGAACTTAGGAGATCCTTTAAAAATCATGGCGGCGGTCGTGTTTTCCTTTGTTTTCTATGTAGTATTGCTCATTAATAATGTTTTTATGGTTGTGGAAGAAAAGAAAGAGTTAATACCTTTATACAGAGCCGCAGTTACATGGAACCAGATACTGCTGGTAGTAGTAGCGATTCCGTATTTGGCGGGTGTATTTAAAATGCCATTGAATGCATTTATTCAAGGTATTGTAGTTTCACTTTCAATCTTCTTTCTTTTTTCGCACCATCTTTGGGCCCTTCAGTTGGATAGGGAAGTGAAACAAATAGGTATGGGGGAGAAGTGGCTTTTAATTCTTTTTATGACATTTTTAGGCTTTATTTACAGCATAACTGTATCTTTTGTGCCCACGGAGTCCTTTTTAAGGGCGTTATTTGTGGCAACTTTTCTGATCTTTGGAGTAAATTATGTCCAGGGACACTTAAAAAACACTCTGACCTTTAAGTTTGTTGCTGAATACCTTGTTCTCTCTATAATTTTCTTTTTAATTTTATTAATTTATAAACCATAATTTAATTTCCTTTCGATCTGTTTTTGATTTTGATAATAATGTAGAGGAGTAGGGAACGAATAAATCCCAAAATTTAAGCAAAGCACTCGCACTATAGGGTTATGGGTGCCAATAAGCTTTAGGCTATGGGGTACGTTTGTCATAATAATACTACAATGATGGTTATAATATATTAATGAATATTGCGATATTAAGTTAAAAAATACATTTAATCTTTGAATTAGCGTATCCATATATTATTGTAATAAAAGCATAATGTAATTATGTCATATATGAAAATCAGGAGGATTGTCATACTATTAGCGGGGTGGGGTGGCGCTGTTGTGGATAAGTATATCTATCGTTTAATAAATCAATTACCCTGTAAGCCGTGGATCTTGGATCTTAATAATTATTATTTTATTTATTAATTATTTTATAGATTTATTTATTAATAAATTATTTTATTTCTGCGTTCATTTTTTATTTTTGAAATATATAACTCCCTATTGAGGTTAAACTTGGTTTATTATTTGTGCCAGACGTTTTATACTCATGCGATGTCGTTAAACATACATTATACGTCGTCTCAGATATCGAAACTATCCTTCTTCCCTTTCATTATAATGTTTGGAATTTCTAATTTTAAATATTTATTTTAATAAATATATTTAATTAGAAAAATTAATTACTTATTTATTTTCTTTTATTATTATCCCCCTTTGTTGTATACGTATACTTTTTGTTGTTATTCTTCTTAGATCTTCGGTAATATTGTGTTATAGTGCCAACAATCCCCTATGTCCGTAGTTGATATATTAAGAAAACAGCTGATAAAACTGCAAAAAGAACGAGAAGAAATAACTTTGGAGAAAGGTTTGGCCGCACGCGACAATAATGACTTAAGAGAAAACTTTGCATATGACTATTGGGTGGAGCGTGAATTCGTAGTTACGGCCAAAATATACGATATTTTAAAAGAGATTGAAAAGTTAAGCCCAAAAGAACCGCGCAGTAGAAGCAAAGAAAGTAGACAAGCCTCTAAAATGCCCTAGGATCGATTTTTATTTGTAAACTGATATTTCATATGGTTTGTTACCAAGATTTTTAAGGCTGAACCCGAGACCGCTTTGTGTTACTTATACAACATGATGTAGAATGACTTCAGATGAGTAAACTTTCTTTAAGTTCTAATTTAGAAGAAGCAATCCTGAAATATTTGGAATATTGTGAAATTGAAAGAAACCTTTCTCAAAACACAATTAAAATGTATCACTTTTACTTGATGGATTTTCTTGAATGGACAAAATCTTTTTTGAAAAAGGATGTAATTTCATTATCTGCTATAGATTATGAATTAATAAAAAAATATCGTTTGGAGTTAAACAGACGAATAAGTTTTAAATCGAATCAGGAATTTAAAAGATCCACACAGAAAACGTTTTTAGTGGCAATAAGATCGTTTTTAAAGTTTTTAGTCGTGGAAGAAGATCTGGAGCTCATGTCTCCCGACCAGGTAATTCTTGGGAAAGCCGAAGAACGCATACCTAAGGTTTTGGATGACGAACAGATGAAAAAACTGTTTGAGGTTCAGGATTTGAATAAAAGGTCGGGTTTGCGCGACCGCGCAATACTGGAGACTCTATTTAGCACAGGTTTACGTGTCAGCGAGCTTGTAAAGCTTGATGTAGGAGATATTAATTTAAATACCGGAGAATTCAGCGTTTTAGGAAAAGGCAGGAAAGTTCGTATAGTTTATTTAAGTGCTTCAGCG
This sequence comes from uncultured Candidatus Saccharibacteria bacterium, assembly GCA_964510265.1. GTDB lineage: Bacteria > Patescibacteriota > WWE3 > UBA101185 > UBA10185 > 2-02-FULL-38-14. The sequence continues at coordinate 3,881 of CAZEAL010000079.1, read as the reverse complement.
AAGGAATGGTTGAAAAGATATTTAGCGACAAGACATGATTCTTTTAGCCCCCTATTCCTGCGCTACAGTGGAAAAAGAATGATACCCGATGACTTTGAAGGAGAATCATTACGGCTGACTGTTAGAAGTGTGCAAAGACTGGTGAAAAAATATGCTACCCGAGCAGGAATTGCCATTGACGCAACCCCCCACACACTTAGACATACATTTGCAACGGGTTTATTAAGAGAAGGGGCCGACTTAAGGTCCGTACAAGAACTTCTAGGGCATTCTAACGTGTCAACTACCCAAATTTATACACATGTCACAAATAGACAGCTAAAGGAAGTACACAGAAAGTTCCATAAAGATGTCGACCTGCCTATTGAAAACTAAAGTAATTAGTTCCTTAATTTAAGATAAAAAATCACGATCTTCTATTTTGAATACAGTTTCGTCATTTCCATCTTCACTTTTATAAGTAATATTTGGTCCATCCAGTATCATAGCTCTATTAGCCAGAGTTGCTTTTACTGTGTTAGTTCCCATAACGTAATCGTTGTATCTAGTTCTTAACTTTTTTGCAATTTGGTAAGGGGTTTGCTCAAGAGAACAAATCAAACTTATAACATTTCTTCCTACTTCCCTCCTTTGGGAATCAGATAGATCTAATGTAGACGCCGCATCTTGCATTTCGCTTTTAATAAATTGCATTTCAGTAGAATTTTCATCTGCACCTAAAGTTTTGAAAAGTATAATTATTTCTTCCCCGGTTAAACGCTCATCGATATCAGGGAACGATTTTATGGCTTCCTCCTCAGGAAAAATGTATCCCAATTTAATCAGAATTTCCTGTGGTATTTGTAGTAAAGCAGCTTCCAAATCCGGGTGGCGTAGAAAAAATCTTAAGTCTCTTAAAGCTCTGTCTTTACTACTTTCCTTGGACTCAGTTAGTAATTGAACGAATTCTGTTTCAGTAAAAACAGTAAGATCTATTTTTTCCGGGAAAATAAAGGCATTGTCAGGTTGTTTTATGTCAAACTCTGGATGTAAGTTAAATAAAGCGTCGCTTTCACGTTGGCTTAAAGCGTCCCGTACTTGGTTATATCTACGTTCATCAAAATCGTGCAATATAACTATAACGTCTATGTCTTTTGGTTCTCTGAATTCGGAGACTGAACTTCCAGACATTGCTATAGTTATATCGTGGAATACTCCCCTTGCTTCTAATTCTTTGTATGGTTCTATTGCAATTTTTATTGCTTCTCTGGCTTTTTCATGTGCAGATAAATCGGATTCGGTGAAATTTATTGTAGATCCAGTAAGTTCGGTTGTTTTAGTCATATATGTGTAGTGCATTATAGTTCGTTTTATAAAAATATGTCCAATAAGGATTGTATTGACAAAATAACCTATTGATGTAAATATAACTTAAGGGACTTCCTCTAGTAAGGAAGTTTTTTTGGTTTACATAAATGAACTTCGAGTCGAAACTAACTAAGGTAGCCAAATATTTTGACGGTTTACAATCTATTGGAGATAAAGATAAATACCCATACGTACTTTTCCCTTTGACTGACTATAATCCCCCGGTTTTACCCGAGTTTATTGATGACATTGCCGATCTGATCGTTGATAAGGTTGATTTTAAAGATATTGAAGTTTTAGTTAGCCAGGCTGACCGAGGCGGAGGACCTCTTACATTTGCAGTTGCCAAAAGACTTAATATCCCCTTTTCCCTTGCAAACTGGTATCCAAGGGAAAGTCAGGGACAGATTTTAGTCGAAAATGCTAACAGTACAACTGGTCCGGGATTTATTTGTATTAATGGAATAAATCAGGGTTCAAAAGTTGGGATAATTTATGATTTGATATCAACGGGAGGCAGTACGCTTGCTTTAGCCCAGGCAGTTATTAAAGCCGGCGCAGAAATAAAAGTAATTGTCAGTTTTGCAGAAAATATTAATTATAACGGGTTCCAAAAGATAGAAGATTTTATAGGTGTTAAACCAATTTCGATTTTAAAATATAAAGTCGTTGAAGGTTATACAAAAGTTGTTTTATGAATGAAAATACTCTTTTTAAAAAATTGCCTTTGGGAGTTACATTTGATGATGTTTTGTTGGTTCCAGTCCGCTCCTCTGTTAAATCAAGATCTGATGTAGATGTAAAAACGAATCTGACTAAAAAAATCAAATTAAAGATTCCTTTTATACCGGCTAACATGGATACAGTAACTGAATGTAATATGGCAATTGCTGTTGCCCATGAGGGAAGTATGGGGATAATCCATCGTTTCCACAGCATTGAACGTGAAGTGGAAGAAGTTAAAAAAGTGAAACGTGTGGAAGATCTCGTTCTAAGGCATCCAGTAACATTATTTCCTTCACACACCTTGGCGGACGTTTTATTTTTAATAGATAGGTATGATACTCGATCATTCCTTGTTGTTGATGAGAAAAATAAGCTTTTGGGGATTTTAACAAGCAGGGATTATCAGTTTGAAAAAAATCTAAATACAAAAGTCAATAAAATGATGACCCCGTTGGAAAGGTTGATTATTGCTCCTCACGATACCACATTGGAGCACGCTAAAAAAATACTAAGCGAAAAAAGACTGGAGAAGCTTCCATTGGTTAATAAAGACGGTACTTTAGCAGGTTTATACACTGCAAAGGATATCATTTATTTTGAGTCAAAACCTAATGCTTTAAGAGATAAAGAAGGCAGATTAATGGTTGGTGCTTCTGTCGGCGCTATTGGTGATTTTATGGAAAGAGCCGAGGAGCTGGTTAAAGCCGAAGTAGACTTATTGTTGGTAGATGTAGCCCATGGTCATGCAGATCATATAATTGATGCCATAAAATCGTTAAGGAGAAAGTTTCCTAATGTTCAGATAATGGGTGGAAACGTGGCTACCGGTTATGCCGCCAAAGATTTAATAAAAGCTGGTGTGGATTCGGTGAAAGTGGGAATCGGTCCGGGATCAGTTTGTACAACAAGAACAATGTCTGGTGTAGGAGTTCCTCAGCTTTCGGCAGTTCACGAGGTTTATATGGAATGTTCAAAAGCGGGAGTTCCCGTTATTGCTGACGGTGGCGCTAAAAGCCCAGGCGATATAGTTAAAGCCCTGGCTGCCGGTGCAGATGTAGTTATGTCTGGAAATATGTTTGCAGGAACGGAAGAAGCGCCAGGACAAACAGTTGTAATAGATAGTAAAACTTATAAGATTTATCATGGATCCTCTACTTCTGCAACCGCCAAGAACAGAAACAAACTTGGGGATTTCGGAAAACTGGCCAAACACCAAGTAAATTATGTGGAAGGAGCAGAGGCTTTAGTCCCCTACAAAGGTCCCGTTGATAAGTTAATAAATAGAATGCTTGGGGGAATAAAATCAGGTTTTAGCTATTGTGGTGCTCACAATATACAAGATCTGCAAAATAATGCTAAATTTATTATGGTTACTTCAACAGGTGTTAAAGAGAATGGTTTTCACGATGTACACTACGCCCACTCTAATTAATTTTACAATTTAGTATTTGCTACTTAACATAGATTTTACTGGTTCAAAACTTTTTCTATGAATATCACAGGGACCGAATTTAAAGAGCGCGTTAATATGTTCGTGTGTTCCGTAAGCCTTGTTTTTATTGAATAAGTAAGGTTTGTACTCTTTATTACCTTTATACATTTTAGTGATTAAATCGTCTCTAAAAACTTTGGCGATTATTGATGCGGCGGCAATAGAAATGCTTTTGTTGTCACCTTTAATTATATTAGTTTGTAACTTTTTCTTAATAGCTTTTATAGTAAATGCATCGGTTAATATGTATTCAGCTTTTACAGCCAATTTTGAAATTGCGTTAAAAAAGCCCATTTGAGTACACTTTGATACCCCT
>CAZEAL010000078.1:0-2456 GCA_964510265.1 uncultured Candidatus Saccharibacteria bacterium | reverse complement strand
CCTATAAAGAGTTTTTATATCATCGCCGTAAAAGGAGTATGCATCTTTATAATCAATTCTAAATCCGTTAAATTCTTTGGGGTTATGGCTGGCAGTTACGTTCACTCCGGCGTCAAAATCCTGAGTACAGGTATAAAAATGTATTATAGGGGTCAAAGTTATTCCCACATCTGATACATTTCGTCCGGTTTCCAACAAACCTTTAATTAAACTTTTGCATAGCGAGGGCGAACTTTGCCTGTTGTCGCGGCCTACAACAATATTTTTAATGTTTTTAGTCGAAAATAATGTTCCTAATCCAAGTCCAATTTCATAAGCAACATCCTCGTTCAATTCCGAGGGATAAACTCCCCGTATATCATATATTCTAAAAATAGATTCTTTTATCATTTATACCGTCGGTATTGTAAATATAAACTTGGCTCCTTTAGGTACATTATCTTCAATCCAAATTCTCCCGCCGTGCGCTTCTACTATACCTTTGCATATTACCAAACCCAAGCCTGTACCCTGCTCATTTGACTTGTCTGATTCTCGAGCTTGCACGAATTTTTGAAACAGTAATTCCTTCACATCATCGGGAACACCCTTTCCGCTATCATTAACCGAAATTCCAATATAACTACTGTAGTTTTTGGAAACTATTACTATTTCTCCACCGGGTTCCGTGAATTTTATTGCATTAGAAAGCAGATTATTTAAGACCTGCTTTATTTTTTGCTCATCAAAGTAGAATTTTTGTATTGACAAATCAAGATCAAATGAAAAATTTATTCCTTTATCACGCGCCAAATTATAATAATAATTAAACTCATCATTAATGAGTTGGTTTATATCACCCTGCTTCTTAAACAACTCTATTTTTCCGGCTTTGATTTTAGACTCGTCCAGGAGCTCGTTCACAATTCCCAACAATGCAATTGCCGAATCTTTAATTTGAATTATAAAAGTATTCACCTGATCAGAATTCAAATTCTTGTATTCTTTAATCAATAAATCCGATGTTCCCTTAATAACTGTTAACGGAGACCTTAATTCATGTACCATCATTGCTGTAAAATCCTGTCTTAATTTTCGCAACTCCATTTCTTCCGACTGGTCATGAATTAATATGCCCCCGCCTATTATCTCCTCATTAGCCTTAACCGGAATGACGACAATTTCGTAATATTTATCTCCAATTTTCAGTTCAGATACAGATTCAATTTTTCCAGTAGCAAATACCTTTGCTAACTTCTCTTCTAACGAAAAAGTTCCGGAGAAATAATCGAAAACGTCAAAAATATTTAAATTCAGATTCTGCTCCATGCCCATTAGTTTGTAGCTTGCAGGATTAACAACTAAAACTCTGAAATTTTTATCAATCATTATCACTCCGTCATACATGCTATCTACCATAACCTGCAGCTTTCCCTTTTCATGACCTATCAAATCGCCCAAATTTGTAATTGCTTTCATAGCATTATTAAAAATCTCGTATACAAGTTTAATATCTTCATCTCCAAATGATTTAAAACTAGATCCGCTTAAAGTAAGCACACCGAAATATTCATTAGATACCGCCAGAGGAACATTAAAATATGAAACTGCTGATAACTTGCTTATGTTATTGACACTTGCTCCTGTTAAATTTTCTTCTAAACTTCTGGCAGTCATAGCTTCCTGAGATACTAACTTTATACTATCAATCATTTTATTTTTAATGTCATTTATATATTCTTTAGAAACGCCTTCTTTCAGATGCGCCCTAAAAATAGCTTTACCGTTTTCCAATAATATATATGAAGCAACACAGTATTTAAGATGATTCTGATTATCCAACCTATTTATAAAAGTATCTAAAACTTCTTTTACATTAATAGAGTAACCTTTTTGCGCCAGATTATTAATTACTTCCAATTCGAATAATTTGCTGTTTAATTGTCGTTTATTTGAAAGTAATTCATTTGATAGTTTTTTAAGCTTTTTTCCCCTAAAGATATTTATAATGACTAAAGCAACTAGAAACACAACCAATAGTATAAAAACGTACAATAAATATTGATTGGGCAGCTTGATCATTAATTAAGTATAAAGGGAGCTAATTTATATAGCAATTAATTAGTGAATAAATTGCTCTACAGGCTTAGTAGCTATAGGACCTGCTAATTCTACAAACATATCCACCAAAGATTTCAGCACTTCTTTTTCGGAAGTTGAAATTTTGACTACTTCATTATTGGTGGAAGTTTTAATATTCAAGTTCTTTATTACTAATTTAACGGTAGCGGGACCTAAAAAAACATCTTGCTTTTGTAATACTTCGGAGAGAGTTCTATATGTGTTCATGACGATTTAATGGTTCTTATCCGACTAATTTGATTGCCGAATCGCTTTCGTCGCCTAAAATAGCATTTACTTTTGAACTAAGTTCGGATGGAACTATATTATATTTCAAAATATAATCTTCGGCGCCA
>CAZEAL010000077.1:0-1797 GCA_964510265.1 uncultured Candidatus Saccharibacteria bacterium | reverse complement strand
GCGATCGAGCATCTTCCCCTTCTAGGACGATTTTAGCATTAATTATTTAATTAAGTGGTAATATTTTTATATGGATCAAAAAAACAAAAAATTAAGTACACAATCATATAAAGGCGCGAGGGATTTTTATCCTGAAGACATGCGTGCCAGAAATTATATTTTTGAAACCTGGAAAAAGGTCTGTAGGATGTATGGATTTGAGGAATACGACTTCCCTATTTTAGAACCCTTTGAAATATTTGCAGCCAAAACCGGAGAAGAAATTGTGAAAGACCAGCTATACTCTTTTGAAGACAAAGGCGGCAGAAAGCTGGCAATAAGACCGGAGTTAACTCCCGGAACCGTAAGAATGATCGCGCAGAAATATAAAGAGTTGGCCCAACCGATAAAGTGGTTCATGATAGGAAATAACTGGCGATTCGAAAAACCTCAACTTGGAAGAGGAAGGGAGTTTTATCAACTGGAAGTAAATATCTTCGGAGAAAAAAGTGTGACTGCGGATTTTGAAATTTTCTCAATTATAATTGACACTATGACAGCATTCGGCGCCAATCAGGAGCAGTTTGCACTTTTATTGAGCGACAGAAGGTTAATAAGCGCATTACTAAACAACACCCTCAAATTAGATGAAGAAAAACAGGAAAAAGTCCGAAGACTGATGGATAAAAGAAGTAAAATGGAGAATGATGAATTTTTGGCTTCATTAAAAGAGCTCGGACTGGACAATGCACAATGCATAAAAGTAGAAAATTTTATGAACAGCAGTTTAGAATCCTTAAGCAGTGTAATTCCCCAGGACATATTAAATGAAAATGAGGGTTATAAATCAATAAAGGAACTCTTCGGGATGCTAAAAGCTTCGGATCTGGGTGTGTATTGTAGATTTAATCCTTCTATCATCAGAGGTTTTGATTATAGTGACGGCTTGGTTTATGAAGTATTTGATAAAAATCCGAAAAACAGCAGGTCAATATTCGGCGGCGAGAGATTCGATAAATTAATCAACATTTTCGGTGATTTTGATTTGCCGGCCACAGGCTTTGCCATGGGAGATTACACATTGCTGGAGTTTTTGAAAAACTGGAACTTGCTACCCGAATTTGATAAAGAAATAAAATACTTTATTACAGTCTGGCCACAAGAAAATTCCGACTCTAACAACAGCAAATACTTTGAATATTCCCAGCAAATTGCAAAAAAACTAAGAGAAAAAGGCGAAAACTGCCTGGTATGGCTGGATAAAAACGCGAAAATAGATAAACAACTAAGATACGCCGATAAAAAGGGAATCCCCTACTCTATCATCGCCGGTGAACAGGAACTTAATAACAGCACCATAATTATTAAAAATATGCAGACTCAAATACAGGAAACAAAATCTTTGGAAGATTTTTTCAATACGCTATACTAAAATGAATGCCGTCTAAAAAAGTTCTGACTAAATCCTTGTTTCTTGCACACTTGTCTTTGCTCACCGCAACAATCATTTGGGCGGCGGCGGGACCGGTTATTAAAGTAACACTTGAATACCTCCCTACTTTTACATTTTTATTATTCAGATTTCTGCTGGTAGGATTACTTTTACTCCCGTTTATACTCCTGGAATTAAAAAGAAATCCCATAGATCGCAGAGATTTAATCAACCTTTTTCTTTTAGGTTTACTCGGACAATCGAGTATTGCATTTATCTTCGAGGGATTAAAGTATACTTCGGCTTTAGATTCGGCAATTATCGGCGTATTAACTCCGCTTATGGCAATTGCCGCCGGCCATTACTTTTTTAAAGAAAAAATAAAC
>CAZEAL010000076.1:0-2724 GCA_964510265.1 uncultured Candidatus Saccharibacteria bacterium | reverse complement strand
GAGGGTACAAAATTTACCATTAACTTACCTTTACGGTAAAATAGTATTGTAAATCTTCCGTAATAAATTCAGTGATAAAGAATTTAGATATAAGGACAGGTTCAAGTTCTTTGCATAAATTAGGAGGTGAACTTTATGGAACCAAGCAATGAATCAAAAAACGGAAATTTAATAGGTCTGGCTTTACTTGGAATTATTGTTGTAATAGTTGTAATCGGTTTCATTTTATCTAAAGGTCAAGGATCAAATGTTAACAATACTATTACAAATAAAGTGGAATTGGAGGAACTTCAAGAGGTTGACAAAGAGGAAAAGGATGAATTAGAAACTTCCGGCAGTATAGAAAGTGATACCTTAGGAGAAAATAGTGAAAGCACTCCCAGTACTCCACCAACAACCGGGATAACTGAAGTCAAGGAATTTACGATTAAAGGAAGCAACTTCAAGTTCGACGTAACAGAAATAAAAGTCAAACTAGGGGATAAAGTTAAATTAACCTTCGAAAATACGGGTGGCTTCCACGATTGGAATTTAGATGAATTTAACGTATCTACCAAAACATTAAACAGCGGAGAAAAAGAAACAGTCGAATTTGTTGCTAGTAAAGCCGGCACATTCGAATACTATTGCTCTGTTGGACAACATCGACAAATGGGAATGAAGGGTAATCTGATAGTAGAATAATAAAATAATGACCATTGGCCGGAGGAGTTTTGTAAAAAACGCTTCTTCGGCCAGACATATTTCTGCTAATATTACACTTAATAGTTTCCCGTATTATGAATTAATGTAATATTATAAAATGCGAACAAATAGAGACATTAAAATATTGTTTGGAATTTCAATTCAGTTTTTTTTACTGGCGTTTCCGCTCATAAAAACTATCGATTTCATGCAAAACGACGATTGGGTCTATTATAAAACTACCGCCGATTTTATGAAAGGTGTTATACAACTTGATCCTTATATAGGCCCTACATTTTATTTACAGGGATTTATGGGCGCTCTGTGGGCATATTTTTTCACGCTTGAAACACTACCGATTTTAACTTTGATTATTACAGTATTAAATTTTTTTATATTTGCCACAATCCTTATAAAGTTCTTCAAACAAAGCTGGCTTACGGCCACAATAATAGGATCTATATATCTTTTTAATCCGTTAAATGTTTATACTGCTATCGGATATATGACCACCCAATACTTCATGTTTTTCCTTCTACTTTCTATTTTTACATTTTTGCTATTTGAAAAAAACCAAAAATATGTATATTTATTTTTAACTTTATTTTTATCGTTTTTAGGACTATTGATACGGCAAGTTTCTCTAGCAATACCGCTAAGTATGGCTATATACTTTATATTTAAAAAAAACTTTAAGAAGGCTCTATTAAGCATTATCTCTTCTATATTTTTTGGAGTTATTTATAACTTTTTAATTCCTCTTACACCAAGAATTCGGGAGGTCGGGCTCCAGTTACACCATTTTAAAGAAATTAAATACACTTATTCTTTAATTTATGGAATTCTAATCATACTAGCTGCTTTTCTACTGCCATTTATCATTTCCGTATTTTTAGAAAAATCCCAGTTGAAAACTGTAATAACCCAAAAGAAAAAACTATGCGCATTCTTAATTATCTCCATATTCCTTTTTATTACCCTTAATAAATTGTTCATGCCTAAGGAAATCTCTTGGGGAGAGTTTCCTTATTTTGAAAATACCTTCGAAAGGACCGGATTTTATCCGAGGGGAGTAAGTGGAACAAAATATCACTTTATGGGTTCTTATGATCTTTACAGATTTTGGGATCTGGCAGCAAAAATAGGCGTCGCAGTACTTCTTAGCTACATATTACTTTTCCAAAGAAAATTTTTAAACTTTCATTTTATTTTTATAGTTGTTTATTTACTACTTATGGTTACAGTCGAAACATTCTACGATAGATATATTTTAATCCTAATTCCTCCTGCAATTATGTATTTGCTCTCAATACAAAAAATTGAATTCAATCTGGGTCAGATGATTTTGAAAATATTATTTGGCTTCTTCCTCATGTTTCTTTCATATCAATTCGCCATGGATTTCATACTTGTGAATAAATATATCTGGAACAAGGCTAAAGAAATCTCAAAATCTAAGAATATACCTGAGAAAAAAATACTGGCTACTAATGCCTGGAAATTAAACTATATAAATGATGAACGTGATTATACTTATAATTTCAGTTATGACAGCCTAGCAGTTAATGAAACTTATAGATGTTGTTATTATCTTGTTGAAGTAAATGAAATAAATTACCCGCTCAATATATTCGTGAATCCTAAAATTTATCTATACCAGGCAAGATCATTTTCATCAACTATTGAAAAACAAGATAATTAAATATATTTTACAATATCTTCACAGGCAAACACGTATACTATGTCTTTTTCTTTAGATCCAAATATTTTATCTATACTTATACATCGGTCAGCATATTTGATTGCATCCAAATGTTCGACAGATGTAACTAAATAATCAGTGTCTATATCATATTCCCTCTGCATATTTCCATTGTAGTAATAGGAGAATGATTCATAGTTAAATGGAACAAATACATTGTTATTCCTGTCTTTGTTGCTTAAATAATCGGCAGCTTGAGCATAAAACTCTCCGCTGTTATCATAAATTCCCAATTTTAATGCTGTTTCAGTTCCTCCAAAAACAGGGGAGTAGTATGC
>CAZEAL010000075.1:0-3694 GCA_964510265.1 uncultured Candidatus Saccharibacteria bacterium | reverse complement strand
ACATCGTAATCTGTTTTACCAATCATATCTTTGGGATCTTTTAATCCAAGTAGCTCAGCCGAATATTTGTTGCATCCCAAATAAACTCCGTTTTTATCTTTCCAAAATACTTCTTCTCCTATGGAGTTAAGAATATCAAGAAAATACTCATTAATATCATGCATAATGTTTTAGCATCCCTAGTTTTTGTATCGATTGGTATAATTTTATATATTATTTAATTAGGATTGGCTATAAAAATTTATTTAGATGTTGTGCGATAATTACGGTTACTGATTAGTTAGTTAAAAAACATAGGTATATTTTACTCAAATAAGAAGTGGCGAAATTGGGTTCAGTTGCAAATAATTTAAATATTCAAAAAATTACTACTTCTATTTAATTTTACATGCCAATTCCAAAAAGACTCTCAATAAATATTTTTTGTGCAAGCGCGTCTTCTGCGGCAACAAATCTTACTTAAGCGTAATTTGTAGGAATTAGCTGTCAATTAGTTTAAAATATCTAACTGAACAAAGAGTTGATACGTTATTTTTCTAGCAGACTAAACTCACTTTCTAGAAGTACAGAGCACTACAAAATTCGGTTTATAATAAGGAGTAAAAAATGGATTTATTAATGAAAAAAACAGTTTTACTTATAATATCGTCCTTCTTTTTTCTTACATCCTCATACGCGATGCCACCAAAAGATGAACAAAAATTTAATGGGGCAGAGAATACCAGTAAAACAGTTAGATGTGGCGAACAAGATGACGATGATGGTGCAGAAGAATCTGGATCAACGGGAATTCCTGTGGTTGAGAAGGCACTACCATCAGATACCACTATTGTTACAAAGTATACTGGTAAGAGTGTTGTTATAAAAGGCAATCAACTTATTCTATGGGCTAGAAAGGTAATTGAGTATGCAATTACGCACAATATAGATGAGGCTTCTCATACAAATAGAAAAGCTGTTGTGGAAAAAGCAATTACGGAAAAAACAGCTACTATATCATCTTCAAATGACTGGTTGATTCTAGAAGGGATGTTTGATGCCTTTCCATCAAGACCAGGTAAAATCTGGAAAGGAACTGATAGGTCAAACAAATTTTTTGAGGGTATTTTAAAAATCAATTTAAATAAAGATATCTATACGACAATAGAGTTCAAACGTAATAAAATATGTGATGTTCTATTATATGCGTATATTCATGATAAGGAATTAGTCTCTTTTATTGAAAAAGATCTTGGAATATTCCTTAGAGATAAGGGTCTGTCGTATTGGAACCTAAACCAAGTTTGCCAAGCAATCAAGAGTAAATACCATTTAAATGATCAAGAATTAGCAACACGACAATTAAAAGTATTGCAGTTATCAATAGAATATGGCGATAACGATAAGTTTATATTGATAGATAAATTCTTAGCCTATTTTAACGCAATTTTATTTGGTTCGGAATCTTCCCGAAATAGATTGAGTTTTGCAACTGGGTTAATGGTTTTGGATTTAATTTCAGAAAATAAATTATCTTATGAACAAGCTTTTGCGTCTAAAATACATAAGGACAAGGGTAACACAGTTGTTCAAAAGTACGCCGTTTATCCTATGGCATCTCCCTATACAGGCCCGGGTAATTTTATGGCCTATATCGATTTAGAGAAACAAACTTCTCAGGAAAAAGAACAACATTTGCTACAATCAGCAATTGGTATGAAAGACAGCAGATCGCATCCGCAAAAGTCTCAAATACAGCTAAAAGAAGCATTACTTTTAAAAGCTTGGTTTTTGCCATGTTGCAAAGAAGGAGAATTGGATACCGTTTCTACGTCTCGATACTTTCAAGAGCATATACTCCATCTTTTGTGTAAATATTTCCCTATTCTACAGAAGGAATTGTTGTATAGCCCTGATGAGTTTGATCAATGGTCCCACTGGGAATTATCTGAAGAAAAATGGGAAGACTCAGATAAAAAAATTACTATAAGAGATGAGCTAAAAATGACACCAAGTAGCCTTAATCCACTTACTATGGAAAAAATAGTTAGCGATGCTTATTATGAGACCGCATCTCAAATAATGGAAGAGGTAAGGAACTGTTGCTTGGAACCCTAATAATGAACGAAAATACTAGCAGCACGGAGTAACAACAGCATCGGTAGTTCTTCTAGCTCAGACTGCGCCAATCGAAATATCTACCACCCATTGTTTTCCTTTTTTTTCTTGAATACGATGATAAATCTCTTCCCGGTGTACGGTTATTTCCTTAGGAGCCTCAATGCCTAAGCGTACTTGATTGCCTTTAATATTCAGTACAGTGATTGTTATCTGATCACCTATGATTATAGATTCCCCAACCTTTCTCGTAAGTATTAACATCGTTAATTCTCCTTATTAGTTTTTTGCTCTTATACAACTTCAATGTGCCTCGGTTAATTTAAGAATGTATTCAATTACAAATTAATATTAATTGATAAACAAATAAAAATTATCACGTTAAAAACGATTTGAACATTAAGTGCTTCTTTATCAGTGGTTTTTCTGTAAAATAAAATCGTCACATAGCTTTGTGGATGCGCCTTTTAACGTGCTATGCGTATCTCTTTATTTTTTATAATAAATACTCTTTTTAGATCATATTTTGCTCGTATTACTTAATGGGCGTGGCTTTGTCGTTTATTACGCGTATATCTTTCATTTATTTTTAGGACTTAGTTTTTCGGGCTAATATTTACCTGGTTCGCCTGATAGATGCGGTTGATAACCTATCACACATCTATCTTTATTTGCTTTTTTAAGATGTCAAAACCAGATTGCAATTACAGTTAATTTTCTTTGTTTTGTATAAGTCAACTAATACACATCTTGCTACCGAAATTTTTAGAATGGGTTTTTTAAGCTCTGATTTGTTAATTTTTCCTTCTTGCTGAATCTTTTCTTTATCCAATCCTTTGTTGCCCAACGTACTTTTTTTGTAATGTGCCCAATAATTAGGATTATTAGTTTTCCATTTATATTGAGACTCTTTTTTGTTAGCCTTATAATCCTTATCATATTTTAATTTATGACTCATCCATTTGTTTCTGCGGGCGTTTTGGCATCTTTTTTTTGTGCAATATAGCTGATTTACTATATGTTTTTTAGGGCTAAAACTGCAATTACAGTTTGCACAACGCTTTTTATTCATAACATAGTTCCATGTTTATGGCGTGTACAACGGCAATGAATCCAACTCTTGCAATACGGTGCTGCAATATAAATTTATCAGCGGTAAATTAATATATTTCACCATTTTATTGTAAAACATCGGCGATCGCCGCAAGCTCTTAAGTTGCTTAGGCGTAATATTCAATTTTTCTGATAATTCTAGTTCGGAAACTTTAGGAACTACAGTTGGCAATAAAACAATTCTGTCGTGGGTTAAAAGACGATATATCATTTCCTGAGCGGAAGAAAAACCAAGGTACTTGGCGTTCGTACGAATACTTTTGGCACTAATAACCGAGGTACCAGAGTTTTTATTAATAGATATGGGATAGATATATTGTTGTGCTACTCTTTTTTTATTGCAGATACTTTGGGTGTTTAAAAATGCTGCAGTTGTGCTATTATTTGTATTAGCCATGATTCAATCCTATGTATTGTTTTATGGTTAGAGGCCTGTAACGGTTGTCGGCCGTTACTGGCCTCGCTTTTTTAAAGAATTTAAAAA
>CAZEAL010000074.1:0-6881 GCA_964510265.1 uncultured Candidatus Saccharibacteria bacterium | reverse complement strand
GAAAGAACTATTTTTACCTACCACGAAAAAAGAAATTATAAACTTTACGATTGGGAAACTCCCAAATGGATATTTTATTCGTCTCTGGCAAAAGGATTTGAACCTTTTCAAAAAGAATTGGTGGAATACATCAAAAAAAGCGCTTCAAGTAATGGTGGTGGAAAAATCGGGGTTGCGTTCAACCCCGGAACATTACAATTGAAATCGGGTCTGGAAAACCTAAAAGACATTTTATCGGTGACTGACATTTTATTCGTAAATAAAGAAGAAGCAAAAATTCTGGTTGACCATGAAGATAAGCTGAAAGGCGACGTTCTCAAGCTGCACAAAGAAATAAGAAAATACGGCCCAAAAATAACAGTAATAACCGACGGAGTAAACGGTTCAACTTCCTTTGATGGAAACGAGCTGGTGAAAATGGGTATTTATGGAGACGGGAAAGATGTAGTAGATAAAACCGGCGCGGGCGACGCCTACACCACAGGATTTTTATCGGCTATTTTTTACGGAAAGCCGCTAAAAACCGCAATGGCTTGGGGGGCTGTAAATGCCGCAAATAATGTTAAAACGCCGGGAGGAATAACCGGACTGCTGAATATGGAAGAAATAGAAAATTTATCAAAACCGCTTTTATGAAGCCTATGAGTGTTACCGCCTATATTGTTAAAACACCATTAATGTTGTTAACAGCCATATCAGCTTTGATGTTATCTTTGACCTTACTCGATACCGAGGCGGTAGTTTATAATTTTGGTCCTGTATGCAAACTGGAAGCAAAAATAATTAAAACCAACAACGCCGAGCTAACATTTAACTTTACACTTAAAATTTTCGAAGCCCAAAGAGAAACCTCCCTCCTTGATTTGAAAAACGAGGCAGTTCCGGCAACCGAAAAAGACCCCTGCGTTCAAATGTTTCCCTCAACTACTACTATACAAATAAATGGCAACAAGCACGACTTCTACATCGATCCATTATACGAACCTCACGTTGGACAGATAATACGGGTTTACGCTCAGAATTTTAAAAATGACACGATGGGAAAAGAGCAGACAGATTTTCTTGATTTCAAAAACGACAAATACGGAATAGAACTTTTAAAGGATTACGGAAATCTACCAAGCGATAACCCGATAATCAAAATTGTAAATTTTTTTAAGGACCTTCTGGCCAGATTTAATTTATATTTATAAACATAAATTCTTTTATGCTAAAATTTGAACATGAAAGTTCTCATTACCAGAGAAATTCCCCAATCGGGAATAGAGATATTGGAAAGCCATCCTGAAATACAACTTGATTATAGAAAAGGTCCTCCCCTTTCAACTGAAGAATTAAAAAAAGCCATCAAAGGTGTTGATGCAATTATTTCGGTAATTCCCGACCTTGTAACAGGTGATGTAATAAAAGCGGCCGGGCCACAGTTGAAACTGGTGGCAAATTACGCTGTCGGATACGACAATATTGAAATTGAAGAGGCTACGAAACTTGGCGTGTATGTTTCCAATACCCCGGGTGATCTTACGGAGTCGGTAGCAGAACATACCGTAGCTTTGATGTTTGCTGTTGGAAAACACATTGTAGAAGGGGACAAATATATTAGACAGGGAAAGTTTAAATACTGGGACCCAATGATATATTTGGGCCCTAAATTTATGGGAAAGACTTTAGGCATAATAGGATTCGGAAGGATCGGACAGCATTTGGCACGGATTGCCAAAAACGGATTAAACATGCGCATTTTGTACAATGACGCCATGGAAAAAGAAAAAGAAGAAAAAGAAACCGGAGCGCAATTCTGCGAAATACCATATCTGCTCGAAAATTCGGATGTGGTTTCTCTGAACTGCAACTTAACGGACGAAACATGCGGTATGATAGGAGAAAGAGAACTTAAGATGATGAAGCCTACGGCTTATTTTATAAATACTGCCCGGGGGGCAATTGTAAAAGAAGATGCATTAGCTCTGGCTTTAAAAGAAGGGTGGATTGAAGGCGCGGGGCTGGACGTTTTTGAAAATGAACCGGAAATTAATCCCATTTTATTAGAATTGGATAATGTTGTGCTGACTCCGCACACAGCCAGCGCAACGAGAGAAGCCAGAATTCAGATGGCTAGAATGGCTGCCGAAAATGTAGTAGAAGTATTAGTAAATAACAAGCCGCCGGTTAATTTGGTGAACAAAGAAGTTTTGGAGAAGTCTTAAAAAGCCCGGAGGAAATTTGGAAATTTAGATACTTGAAAATTTTAAGAAAGGAAATAAGCGCTTAATAAAAGTGCAATTAAACACTATATGAGTTTTATCAAACGAAACATGCCCGTACTGGTAATAGGCGGATTAACGATTCTGGTGTTTTTGGGAATAATTATATTGGGGCAAAACAAACCTCCTATATCACCTGTACTCACCGAAGTCAGCGACGAACAATTATATGCACCTCATTCTTACTTTTTAGGAAATGAAGACGCCGCAACGATTTTGGTGGAATTCTCCGATTTTCAGTGTCCTGCCTGTGCGGCATTCCACCCGGTAGTAAAGAGCCTGGCGGAAAAATATCCGCAGGATTTAAAAATCATTTACAGACACTTTCCACTCCCCCAACATAAGAATGCCCAGAAAGCTGCTGAAGCCGCTCAAATTTCGGGCGAGCAGGGAAAGTTCTGGGAATACGGTGAACTATTATTCCAGAACCAGGAAAAGCTTAGTGAAGAAGATCTGGTGAAATATGCTGAAGAATTAAATCTGGATATGGAAAGATTTTCTAACGCGCTGAAATCCGGAACTTATGAACAATTTGTGACAGAGGATTTGAATGCCGGAAGGAAGCTGGGCGTTGATTCCACTCCCACATTTTATTTAAACAACAGAAAAATGATAATAGGAAGTTTTAAGGATTTCGAGGAACAAATAGACACTGCTATTAAAGACGCGCAAACTAAAAAAGCGCAGGAAAATATACCCATAACAAATGAAACGGTAAACACCCCGACTGTAACGGTTGTAGATAAAACTGAAACACAACCGAATAAAGAATTGGAAACCGTTAATATAGAGTTTACGGATCAGGGATTTAAACCCGGAAACGCAAAAGCGCTTGTTGGACAGATAGTAAGATGGACTAACAAAACAAACGAACCTATCAAAATAAAACAACTAATAAAGAAATTCGACGAACTGGAAAACGAAGTTACTATTGAACCGGGAAAATTCTACGAATTGAGATTGTATAAATCAGGCTACTGGACTTATCAGGAACCCGTAAAAAAACTGGGCGGGGCTATTATTATTAGTTGATAAAAATTGGTGGAAAAACCCGGACTAAATAACTTCTTAAACTTTAAACGCTGAAGGACAAATTTTATTTAGCACGCACTCTGCGCATTTAGGTTTTCTGGCAATACAAACATATCTCCCATGCAAAACCATCGCTCCCGAAATATTTCTCCAATATTCCTTGGGTAATAACTCCATAAGTTCTTTTTCTATTTTTACCGCGTCCTGATTTTTAGTTAATCCCAGCCTATTGGAAACTCTGGTAACATGCGTATCCACAACGATTCCTTCGGCAACATCCCAAAGTTCCTGCATGATTACGTTCGCGCTCTTTCTTGCTACCCCAGGAATTTTTATCAATTCAGCGATTGTCTTTGGGACACTTCCTCCGAATTGGGTTAATACAACTTTGGCGGCTGAAATTATCCTTTCCGCTTTTCCCAGATGAAAGTTCACTCCCCAGATACTACTTTGAAGTTCTTTAAGATCAGCATTGGCTAAGTCCTCCCACGATTTATATTTACTAAATAATCTGGAAGTAATTTCATTAACTTTTTTATCGGTTGTCTGCGCCGAAAGCATAACCGCCACTGTTAACTGCATTTCATTAGTGTGTATAAGTTCGGTTCGGGGGTTTGGGTGCTGTTCTTTTAAAAGTTTAGCAATTTCAAGCGCCCGCGATTTTAAATCATGGGAATTTTCCTCCACACTTTTGTTGCTCATATTCAGTAATAATATTCTATTTATAATGGATTGTCATACGTTGAATAAATAGATCGTATACGCAATATTATATTTATGAAAACAAATAAAAGACTACAAAAATTTAAAAAAACCGAAGAACAAAAGAGAAAAGAGCTTTTGATGCTAATTGAGAAATGCAATCAAATCAACCTAATGAAAAAAAAGCCTATAACATGGCAGGAGGCATCTAAATATGCCAGAACTTTCAAATAACTTATATGTTATAGATACCTCAGCTTTACTTTCAATATTTTATAAAGACGAACGGGATTCAGAAAAAGGACAACAAGCTGATGAAAGCCTTTTACTTAAGTCAAAACAATCCCAGCTGATTTTCCGGCACTTCTTCTTTTTTCTTTCTGCTGTTTTCCTCGTCACCGAATCCAAGTCTTCTAATAAGTGATTTAAAATTATATCTTTTCAAAACTTCTACAACCCGCAGTTTATTAAATTCGGTATACCTGCATTCGGAAAGTTCTATCTGCAATGGAACGTCGGTCTGAATCTTAGCAAGTTTTTTGCTCATTACCGCCTGCTCAACACAGTTCGCCAATTTATCCTGCAAAGATTTCGGAGTTATTTTTTCCAAATTTTTATAAATATCCTCAACAGTTCCGTATTTTTGAATCAAGTCCTTTGCGATTTTTTCCCCTACTCCGAAAACCCCCGGAATATTATCGCTGGGGTCTCCCCGTAAACCTTTGTAATCTATAATCAGTTTTGGTGCAAACCCCAAGCGGGCTTCGATTTCTTTCGAACCAAGCCATTCAACTTTTCCTGTAGTATTGGGAATCATTACCACAACACGCGAATTAACAAGCTGCCATAAATCTTTGTCATTTGAAACTATTACAACCTCCACATTTTGTGACTCATCGCTGCCGTACTTTACAGCCAAAGTTCCGATTATGTCATCGGCTTCGTAGCCGTCTATAAGAATTCTTTTAATGCCAAAAGCGTCGAGAATTTCCATCACTTTGGGAATCTGGCTGTTGAGTGCGTCCTCCATTGGCCGGCGATGAGCTTTGTAACCAGTAAAATCTTCCACCCGGAAGGTGGGCTTCTCACCGTCAAGAGCGGCAACGGCATAATCGGGTTTGAGCTGTTCCAGAACATTGATAATCATGGAAGTAACTCCATAAACCGCGTTTGTAGGTTCTCCGTTCTGGTCACGAAATGTTGGTGGAAGCGCGTGATATGCGCGGTGCAGAAAATTGAAGGTGTCTATTAGTAGGAGTTTTTTCATATTGCCTGTTCATTTTAGATTATTTTTGGGTTTCATGGGAGTTTTCTTAAAGTTTTTTGAAAAATTAAATATTTTGATATTAGTAATACACTTCGGCATAACAATAAAACTAGTTCAAAAATTTCTTCTTTAATGGTAAAGCCGGAAGGTCTGGGGGAAACTTTCCGGCTTCGGACTTCACGGGCGAGGCGTATGCGTGGGGCGAGGCGTGTGCCTGGGCGTCTCCGAGGGCGTAGCTGAAGGTGTCGAAGTGCCCGTGGGCGTTGATGTCATCATGGACGTGCTCGTCGTCGTTGGCGTCTCGGTGGAGGCGGGTGTTGATGTCAACGTTGCGGTTGATGTGCTTGTCGGCGTTCGGGGAAACGGCACAGCTGGGGTGGGCGTCACGTATCCGGGGAGTTCCACATACCACGAGTGATACACTTCCACATCGTAGCTGGTTTCCCCATCAAGCCTTATCGCGTTGTACATAACGTTGTTTGTGAACGCACCCAAGCTCTGGAGATCCACCACCATGTCACCGCGGACAAAGCTCGAATCGGTACCACGCACCTGATACCCATACCCCGCAAACACTTCGACCACTCCCTCACTGTAGTCAAAATGCCCATTCTCATCGCGCATAGAAGCGCGGTAGGTAACAGTGTTGGGTAGAACCACCCAGCCAACACCGTCAGTATTTGGGGTTAGGTTGGGCCACGTTGCTTTTCCGAACGTCTCGGGAACAACGAAGTCGTATGTAACTGACCACGTTCCGTAGTAGTCTGAGACTGACAACGTACAGTTCTCCCAGCCCGAGCCATCCCACCAGAAGAACCCTTGCCCTTGCCAAAGGTATCCAACTGGGTTCAACGGATCCTGGTCGACACCATCACAGACCAGCCGCTCATTCACGAGCACAAGATCACCCTGTCCCTGAATTCCAGCGATATGGAAGCGGAACACGTCGTACACGCTTCCATCCGGTTCTGAATGGCGCAAACCCCACAAGCGGTCGACGTCAACCGGAACATAGTAGGAGATATAGGGAAGATATTGGGTGAATGTGAGCGTGCCCATAACTACTAGGGGTGCGTCGAGGGCCTGGATTTGCGCTGGCACGTTGCTTATGAACTCATTCGACGGGACGAGCCGATAAAGACGTCCTCCATCGGGAGCCCTGTACACATAAACCTGCCCCGCTGGACTTTCGAAAACATTATCGACCGGCAGCTCCTCCAAAGCTGCGTGCCTCAGTGCCACCGGACCTTCACCAGCTTGAGTGGAACTCCACACGAACAATCCTGGCAGTACGAGTGCAACAAGTACCACCATCGATGCAAGAACCCAAAATTTGGTTCTCATGTCTGCTCCTTTCGATTTGATAATCGGATTTTACTATAAGTCTCAATAATCTTCAATATATTTAATTTAAAAATAGTTTTAGTGAACACCACGGTGTTTTTTATGCCAAAGGCGCGGACATATATTAATAAACACCATAAACGTAAAACGCCGAGCGCAACACAAAAAATCTGTGTGCCACACTCAGCGTTTTTTCAGGCTACTTCACGACGATCGGTAGGTAGACACGGCGGTACTCCACCATCAGGACTACCGTGGTGACGTTGTCGGCG
>CAZEAL010000073.1:0-4421 GCA_964510265.1 uncultured Candidatus Saccharibacteria bacterium | reverse complement strand
TTTCCTATATAAATATAAGTGAGTTTGGTACTCGATCCTGTATTTGTTTTTATTTCTTTAAAAAGTCGGTCGCTCAAATATACATATTTACAAGAATAATTTGGTATAGATTGGCAGTTCACAACGTTTTCAAGAGGTTTGGCAGGATCTATGTTTATAATTCTAATTTGTACACTTGAAGCTCCTACTGGATAGTTTGCTAATTTATCTAGCGTAACATTACTATTTTGAATAACTGTATCTTCAAGTGTATTTTTGTTTAATATCCAGTTTTGAGGATATTTTATTTCATATAAATTGTTTTTCAAAATTTTCCAGCTATTTACCGCTAGGGTATCAGAAACTTTTAAAGTTTCCACGTCCCGAACCTCGTTTATTTTCCAAATTTCATCTTCAATTATCAATTTTATGGATCTGACCACGATATTGTCCGGGTAGATGAGTTTTAAATCTAAATTAAATACTCCTTCGCTAAAGCCATTATTGATAATTTCCACTGAGTTGTAGGCGGGGTCTTCTAATTTTAATGTTTTTAAGATATTTGATAGTAAATTAGAACTTCCTAAGCCGGCGTCCGTAACACTTTTTTGAAGACTTTTTGTCAGGAGACTCCATGCCTTCCTTAACTCGCTTTGATTAACGAGTCCTTTATTCAAATAGGTTAAAAAAGTTTTTACTACATCTTCGGGTTTTGATTGAGGATTTATTTCCAGTTGAGTGGTGGAATTTTGTTTGTTAACTATTGGTCGGCCGGGTTTAAATAATACTATCTGTTTTACTGATAATACAGAGAGTACTGCAATAATTATTATAGCAATCAATAAATATGTAGCTTTATTGTCGTTCATCTTAATTTAAATTCTTCGGTAAATATATTGTTTTTTTGTATTCCGAGTTTTAGCAGATCTTTTTTAACTTTATACATCATTTTTGGCGGTGCGCATATAAAAAACTTATAAAGTTCTATAAAATCTAATTCTTTAGTAATTATTTCATTATTGATATACCCATTATAATTTGTACCTGTTTTTTCATCGGAGAGAATATAGATAATTCTTAGCCAATCGCCGGATTTTTCTAAATTAGTAAGCTCATCCCTGAAAATTACGTCATTTTGATTTCGCACGCAGTTAAATAGTATTATTTTTTCTTTTTTAGGTTGCGAAGAATTAAATCTGATCATACTCATAAGCGGGGTTATACCAACGCCTCCGGCTATAAAAGCAAATGGCCCTTTCATGCCGTAATTGGAATAAACCCCATAAGGGCCTTCTACAATTGCCGAGTCCCCTACTTGTAATTTACCTAATTGATTTGTGAAATCACCGGACTCTTTTATTGTGTGTGTATAGTTATTTCCGTATGGAGACGATGAGATTGTGAAAGGATGTTCTTCTTTAGGAAGACTTCCTGAAAGAAATGTTATAAAAGCAAACTGACCGGGTTTATAGTCGAACATAGCTTTGTTGTCGACCGGCTCCAGTTTTATTGTTCTGGTGGTTTGTGTTTCGTTTATGATATCGGTGATTTTGAATGCGCGTTTTTTCCTTGTATAAAATTTTAAAAACAGTGTGGTTAATGCCAGTAGAATTAAAAATGCCCACCAGTAAAATAGCGGTTTTTTGTAATTAATACCGCCGCGGACCATGAAGCTGTGTATACCTGCCAAGAAAATTACTAAATAAGCAATTTTGTGAGTTATTTTCCAAGTTTCATATTTAATTTTTAACCGCTCTGAAAATACGGTTATACTAACAAAAGCTGTCAGAAGAATTAGGGCAAACACCCCAAACCATTCGTAAATGGTTAAATTCTTTAAAAAGTCAAAATCGAGTTTCTTTAAAAAATCGAAAAAAAGCAGGAACGGATGGAAAAGAATAAATGTGAATGCAGCTCGGGCATTAGTTTTATGCCACCTGGATAATCTGTCTAATCCTACCCCCTTCTCCAGCATTTTAATTCTCGAGGATAAGATCATTTGCAGTATAATTCCTGAAAATCCGAGTGTTCCAAAAATTCGACCTAAATCGTAGGAATTTAATATATATAAATCAAAATTACCTGTAACAGTTTTATACGAAATTAATGCAGCAATTAAATAATAAAGAAAAATAAATATTTTTAACATAAGTATTTTGGTTTTATTCAGGAAAGGTAGCATATAGTTGTATTCTATCAAGTGAAATAACAAATACATAAGTATCAGTAAATGATTATTTTGTCGTAATTTTAGTCATAACAATTAATTAAGGCTTAAACGAGAATTGATATTAGGATATGCTTGTATTATTATTCGTGCAATAGGTTAAAATACTAGTAAAGTATATTAAACCAAACGAATAGAAATAGGCCAATTAGATGATCATAATAGTTAAAGATTCATGACTGGTCGTTTGCTTGGCCCTGTTTCTAACAGGAGCAAAAAAAACGAAAGGATGATTGACATGTGCAAGTTCGGACTGAAATACGTATTGGTTTTAGTGGCTGTGCAGATCGTTGTTTTGGGATGTTCACCTAGTGTAACACCTAGGACGCAGCCGACACCGACGGAGACACCACCCGTAGGTATTCTGGAGGTAGTCAGAGGACAGTTAACAGCTACAGCGAATGAGTCAAGCGGAAATTCCAGCCAGTTGAACCTGACAAAGGTTCCACCGACACCGATGGAGATGCCGACTGGAGGTATTTTAGAAATAGTCAGGGGGCAGTTGACAGCAACGGCGAAGGAAGCAGACGGAAATTCTCAGCAGATGAGCTTGACCCAGCCAACACCGACTCCACAAGAGGTTGAAACACCGACACCGTCTCCAATATCGTCGAATTGTGACGACCCTGAATCGCACGAGGGGGAAACACTGGTATACAAGAATTTCGTTGTTGTAGCGATGACTGAGGAGTCACAGGCGAAATTCGAGCGAACCAGCGACGGTGTATCTTTTACATTCTGCAACGTGGGAGTAGAAATCGGCAACGGTTTAATGTTTAACTTCGGAGCGACCGGAAAGCTAGTCGTAGAAAAGGTGGAAACCTTCACCATACTTCGGCTAGTAGACCTCACAACCGAAGGTATTCCATCACAACCGACAGTTGTAGGCGGTGAATTTGGCTCTCCGCCTGAGAACTCCCAGGAGTGTCCGAATTGTCAGACGTATCCTCCCGCAGAAGTTATGGCGATGCCCATCCTGGACTCGCGGAATGTCGCTGGTGATTCGATCGAGTTGGTTAAGGATGACTCGTCGTCGTGTCGGGCGGATCTTGATGAGTGGGTGCGACTCTTCTTGCGCGATAACACTCATATCCAGTTGAAAATTATCATCAATGAAGTGGATGATGATAATTGGCCGGCATACGCGATGGTAAACGGCGGAATGGCAATAATCAGAATTAACTGCGGGATCATTGATGCCATCGGGCCGAGCACAAAGATTCAGCAGGCCAACTCTCAAGCTATCCATGAGTATTTGCATGTCCGCGGGGCATCACATGACGGTCTGTCCTCGGAGTTTACAGCTATACTCCAGGAAGGATTTGGTCTGATTAAGGCAGGTGATTGAATACAGTTAAGCGATGTCCGAGATGTTTGGGCTACCCTGAAGTGGAAACGAGTAGACCCTAAGGAGCAAAACTATTATTGCCCCAGGTACGAACAAAAAAACTGTTTGTGCCTGGGGATCGGTTCAATAAGTTATTGAGGTTTACTGTTCTAAAATTTTAGTTATAATTTTTACTTTAATCTATTAAGGAAAAAACTTACCAGAGATAACAATATGCTGAACAAAAATGCCGATAAAAACGAATCAACGAAGAATCCTGGGACTATAATACTTACCAGTAGAACTATAAGTGTATTCAGTACAAGGGCAAAAAGACCAAGAGTCAAAATTGTAATCGGAAGTGTAAGTAATAAAAGAATTGGCTTTAAAAAAGTGTTCAGAACACCAAGCACTATTGAAGCAATAGACGCGCCTAATAAATCCGTTTTAACTCCCGGTACAATATAAGCGGCCACATAAACCGAAACAGTATTTATTATAAGACTTAATAACAACCTCATACTCTTTATTCAGTTTTTAAGTTCTGTTCTACTAAAAGCTTATTATACTCAGTATCTTATTCAAAAGTGATACTTGTTCTTCCACTAGATTACCTGTTTGGGCGTCATAATAGGCCGTAACCGGAATAGTTATTGGGAAGAGTCCAAATAATTTTTCAGATCTTGTTCCAACGAGTTTATATTCCAGTTTTTTAATGCTATCTAAATCAACACTTTGAGTAGTATCCAGGTTAGCCGTAGCTTTTTGAACTATAACGTCAGGCATTTCTTTAAGTTCAACTAATCCGTTTGGTGTAGTCACAAATAATTGTCCTGTAACCGGATCAATTGTTATAGGGAAGTTGGTTAAAACCTTGGTGCCTCCTTG
>CAZEAL010000072.1:0-5110 GCA_964510265.1 uncultured Candidatus Saccharibacteria bacterium | reverse complement strand
GTCAATATTTAAACATGTTAGAACGTAATAATAAAATTCTTTTAAGTTTTAAAGAAAAATTCGATTTAGTCAGTTATAAAGAGATTTTCGCTTAAATATGAGTATTTTATTCTGAGGTACAATCTTATCGATATGAAAATAATCTATACAACACTAAATAACACCTAAGAAGCTAAAAAAATAGGTAGAGTGTTGCTTGAGAAAATATTATGTAACTGTGTAAATATTTTCCCTATAAACGACCAGGAAAATATCGACAGCAAACTAATTCTTACGATTCTCCCTATATCTTTTAGTATGATCCAAAGTCCTTTTTCTCAACCTCAAACTCATCGGAGTAATTTCCAATAATTCATCCTCCTCCAAAAAACCCAGACATTGTTCCAAACTCATTATTACGGGCGGTGTTAAAATCGTGGCTTCTTCACCCACGGAACGGTTGTTAGTCAACTGTTTTTCCTTGCAAACATTTATTTCTAAATCGTCTCCGCGCCCGTTAGTGCCTACTATCTGCCCTGCGTATACTTGTGTTTGTGGTCCCACAAAAACATCGCCTTTTGATTGTGCTGTTGACAATCCTAATGGAGCCGTTTTTCCGGTTTCCGATGCTATTAAAACTCCTTTTCGCAGTTTTTGTAATGCTTCTCCCTTTTTATCGAATCTCAAAAAGATTGAATTTACAACTGCGTTGCCTTTAGATAATGTGAGTAAAATACCCCGCAAACCCAAAATACCACGTGTGCTAATTTCAAAAACCAGCCTGGAAGAATTCGCGCTGATTTCCGTTTGAGATATTAAAATCCCTCTTCGTTTTCCTATTTCACTTTTTACAGCCCCTACGTATTCATTTTCTGTATCAACGGTAAGTTCCTCAACAGGTTCCATTTCAATTCCTTTTATTTTCTTTGTTATTACTTGCGGTTTACCCACACTCAATTCAAATCCTTCCCGTCTTAATGTTTCTAAAAAAACCGAAAGGTGAAGTTCTCCGCGTCCGGATATAATATATTGTCCGTCTTCGGCTATTTTAAAACGCATAGCTACATTTGTTTCCATTTCTCGTTGTATTCGTTCTAAAATCTGCCTGCTCGTAAAAAACTTTCCCTCTTTTCCCATAAACGGTGAAGTATTAGGCCCAACCGACATGCTTAAAGTCGGTTCATCAATTTGGAGCGCGGGTAATGCTTCTATTGTTGATGCATCCGCAAGTGTATCGCCGATCCCGGCGTTTTTTATTCCAGTAATACTTACGATATCTCCTGAAAAAACCTTGTCTGATTCCACCCTTTTTAACCCCTGATTAACATAAACTTTTTGAACGATCGATTTTTCCTGTGTGCCGTCTGTTTTTATAAGTACTACCTGATCCCCGGGACTAACCGAACCTCTTGTAATTCTCCCGATTGCGTATTTACCTTTGTAACTGTCCCAGTCTAAAGAAGAAACAAGCATTTGAAAGGGCGCTGTGTTATTGGTTTTAGGTCCCGGCAAATATTTTAAAATAGCATCAAAAATCACGGAAAGATCTGCGTTGTTTTTTGAGGTGTTTTGGTTAGAAGCTGCAGTATAAGAAGACAAATCTTCCCAGGCACTTCCTTCTCTTCCAATTGCAAATATAATAATAAAATCCAGTTGAGAATCCTTGGTAGCCAATTCTAAAAACAAGTCATTAACTTTATCTATAGTGGCTTTTATACGCGCGTCTTTTTTATCTATTTTATTAATAACTACAATTATTTTTAAACCAAGTTCCATTGCTTTTTTTAAAACAAACTTGGTCTGCGGCATGGGGCCTTCCTGCGCGTCAACTAAAAGCAAAGCTCCGTCAGCCATATTTAATATGCGTTCAACCTCACCTCCAAAATCAGAATGCCCCGGGGTGTCAATAATGTTTATTTTGGTATCTTTGTATACAACAGATGTATTTTTAGCCAAAATTGTGATGCCACGTTCCCGCTCCTGGTCATTAGAATCCATAATGAGCTCTTGTGACATTAAGGCTTCATTATCACGAAATGTCTTGGACTGCTTTAACAACCCGTCTACAAGAGTGGTTTTTCCGTGGTCAACATGTGCAATTATGGCTACATTTCTTAGGTTCATAAATTTAGCTTTTAATGAACGGTATTTTAACCGTCAATCCATACAAACTGTGATTATACAGAGATTAACAGC
This sequence comes from uncultured Candidatus Saccharibacteria bacterium, assembly GCA_964510265.1. GTDB lineage: Bacteria > Patescibacteriota > WWE3 > UBA101185 > UBA10185 > 2-02-FULL-38-14. Next base: position 2,935 of record CAZEAL010000072.1, on the reverse strand, counting down.
TAAAGTATAATAATTTTATGCGAAAAATTCTCGCTTTATTGATTCTTCTAATTCTAGGTGCGGGCACCTATTTTTTATACCTCATCCCTAAAGTTGAATATTACTCTCCTCCTCAATCTCAAATCCCTGAAGATCAAATTTACAAAGAAATAAGCTACGAAGCAGTTGACAAAAATAAATACTCAGTAAGTTTGGTTACAGATAAGCTTCTCTCTCCAACAAGAATAAAATTAACTCCTAACGGCAAACATTTACTGGTTAGCCAAATTACCGGCGAGCTCTTATCTTTTGACAAGACAAAGAATGGCTGGAACGATAAGGGGTATCTTGTGGCTAAAGTAGAAACAAGCTTTCCGGGATTTCCTCCCGATGAAGCGGGCTTAACCGGAATAGTTTTATCGAGTGATTTTAACGAGGAAGGAAAAATATTTCTACTCCATACTTCAAAAGACTCAGCAGATGCAACTCAAAACAGAGTTAGTGTGACCAACATTACCGAAAGAGGTGGAAAACTCTTTGGAACTCAACCGGAAATGATATATCAAGCAAATATTGTAGGTGCCAGCTCTCATCAGATTACTGACGGTGTTTCTTTAAAAATAAATAATGAACCCCACATAATGTTTACTATTGGCGAAGGCTTAATCGGGAAAAGGGCACAAAATATTAATGAGGAAGGTGGGAAAGTAATTTTAATTAAAGAAGACGGTTCGAATCCCGATGGAATAAGACCTTACTCGGAGAATCCCAGAATAGAGGCGATTGGAATCAGAAATGCTTATGTAATTACTAAAAATCCATTTGATCCATTAGATCGGTACATCATAGCCGACACCGGTCCTGATAAATTTGATAGGCTTCTATATACAAAATTAGGCCATGGTGAAAATCAAAAACCCATTAACTTTGGCTGGGACGGAAGTCAGGATAGTTTGGCAGACCCAATCCCGGACCCAAATACAATAAATGTTTTAGACATGGCAATTTTCAGGCTTCCTGAAACAAGAACCTTTGCAGGATTAGTTTTTTTGAACGAACCCGGGCAATTCCTCGCTACCATTTTTGGCCGGACCGGTTCTTTTGAAAATTCACCAGGTAAAGAAATATGGCTGGGCAGTATAACTAATTTAACGGAACAACCTAAGGTTTCATTTAGTCCAATCATAAAACGAGCGGAGGAAGCAAATGGAAAGCTCGGAAATCCAATTGGTCTTGAAATAAATCCTATAAACCAAGATTTCTTTTTTGCTGATATACTTGAAGGAAGGTTATATAAAGTTAAAAGGCGGTGATCGGTAATGAATGAAAAAAATTTAGGTCTAGTTGTTTTAATTGTTATTGGCATAGGCGGGTTTTTTGTTTACACTAATATGAAAAATAAATCTACGATAAATATAAATTCAACTACTGGAGCCACTCCGACGGGCGCCGCAACAAAAACTCAAAGCACATCAATAGAGATCAAAAACTTTAAACACTCACCTAACAGATTAACTATCAAAGCGGGAGCAACCGTTAGTGTTACAAACAGAGATATTGTGGGCCATACGGTAACAAGCGATACTGCAGGAATATTTGATACCGGATTAATTGGAAAAGACGAAACAAAAACATTTTTAGCACCGGAAACTCCTGGTGAGTATAAGTATCACTGTACACCACACCCGAATATGACAGGAGTTTTGGTTGTTGAATAAAAAATACCGATATTAAATATATTTTTTAATACAAATTCACACTTTTTATAATATTGCACGTAACCTTGTCTCTAATTCTTCTAAACTTGAATAAGTTTCGTATATCTTTGTTTCTAATTCTATTGAATCCAGCCATTTTATTAATTCATGATATTTAAAACTTATAATATCCCCACTTTCCGGAGCATAAATTTCTATATTACCATCACCTACCGACGCTTCAGAAGGTAACCTGTTTTTGAGATCTTCAAGTCCTCTATAACAATATGTTCTTAAATTTGCTCTTTCATATTCTCCATATATAAACGGATCTATGCCGATATCTACAGCAATTTGCCTACCTTTTTTCTATCCTTCCTTTTCAAGTTCAATATCAAGTCTGTAGATATCCAGACACATTTTTATATATTCAGAAATATCCACTTCTTCCATCAAACCTAACCTTTTCAATTTGTCATATATATCTACTTGAATTTCAATGTATTCTTTGTGTCTTAAACGTCCGATTTCATGCGCCACTGATAAACTTCCCATCAAACCGTCAGTTTCTATATCCTGTGGAATTACTACTTTCTTCCCATCAAATCCGTATCTCACGTAATCAGTTGTTGCCAATTAGAAGGAACAACCTTCTGCTAAATAATTATTTAATTCGACACCATTAGCTGCTCTACCAGCTATCACACCATCATCTCTTATCTCCATTAATAAACCTTGATTACTACCGGATTCCTGCAAATTTTTATCCTCACTAACAAAGGAATTTACCATAAATTTACAATAACATCGGGTCTATTTATCAGCAAGTTAAATAATATACAATTTCCGTCAAAAATGGTAAAAGGACAACTATGAGTCGGAATCCATTTCTTTTTTCAACTGGGTATATAATTTCAAATATTTTTCTATGAATAAAAATTTAGTACACATTTACAATTGGTGGAAGGCAGATAATCCAACAATGCAAAGAATGATAATTGCAAAAGAATCATGGAAAGAATTCTACAAAAAAGATGGATATGGGGTTTTAACAGCAGAGTTTAGTTTAGGAAATAAACAAAGATGCTCTTTAAGTTTAGGGGAGAAGGCAATTGCGCCATTTTTAAAAGACGTTATTGAATACGGTCTGGCAGCTTATTTAGATTGTGATTTATTTCTTTATTCAAATACTGACATATCGTTAGTAAATAACGCATCGGATTTTATAAGAGATTCTTTGGACAAGTGGGAATGCGGTT
>CAZEAL010000071.1:0-5324 GCA_964510265.1 uncultured Candidatus Saccharibacteria bacterium | reverse complement strand
ATTATTTAATACCTCCCTCTCTTCCTTATCTATAAAACCCGAAAGCATATGAACCCAATTTGATATAGCCGATTTGTCTTTTAAATTAACTACTTTCTCTTGATCCTCGCTTAATAAATATTTGGACTTATTAAAAAGATTTTCCAGGAAATGATTATATTGTTTTAACCCCGGATAATTAAGAAACTTTTTCTGCATTTCGGCACTTACTTTGGAAATTCTCATTTCAAAAAATTGGATGTCATTTATTATTTTTACTTTAAAGTCGTCCAGCTTACTTACTTTAGCTTTTAGTTCTGGGTTGTTTTGGTCTGTAGACTGACGTAAATATAAATAGAGGCTTTCATGTCCGGCCACACCGTAATTTCTGGCCAGGGCTTCGTATTCATCCAAGGCTTCTTTTAGTGCTTGCTCCTGCTCCAAATAGTCATTTCTTTTAAACCATTTATTTATAAATTTATAACTCTCATTATTAACTTCACTTCTTCTTGTTTCAATTTCGGGGTCATCGTCAGATTTGAAAAGAGGAGACAGATTCCATATTGTTTTTGATGTGTCTATCTTCATATATTATATTCTACCAGTTTTTTGTTGGATTTATGGATATGAATCGGTAAATATCTATGTATCTCATTGACAAGGTTTTTGTAAAGTGGTACTATTCCACCATCGATTTGACTCCCCAAGTATAACATTAATAGCAAATGAACCTTGAAGAGGGAGTTATTTTTTTTTGGCTTGTAGCTTCCAGCTGCAAACCAAAAAGGGGAGATATTTATGAATAAAGCGCAAAAAGATAACAAATATTATGTAACAGCCGAAGGGCTGCAAAAACTAAAAGAAGAGCTGAAAGAGCTTGTGGATGTTAAGAGATATGAAGTAGCTAAAAGAATCAAACAAGCTCGAGACAACGGCGATATATCCGAAAATGCCGAATATGATGCTGCCAGGCAAGAGCAGAGTTTTGTTGAAGGCAGAATCGCCGAACTCGAAGAAATTTTAAAGAGTGTTGTTGTTTCCGATGTTAGGGATAAGAGTGCTGTTTATGTTGGGGCTAAAGTTACAGTCCATGTTGAAGGCGAAGAGGAATCTTTTTATATAGTCGGTGCCCCGGAAGCCAATCCAATGGAAAAAAAGATATCACATGAATCTCCTTTAGGTTCATGCTTAATGGGTAAAAAAATAGGGGATAAAATATTGGTTGAAGCCCCAGTTGGTAGCATTACCTATACAATTCTAAACATTGAATAAACTTTCAATTTGTGAGTAAATGTTTTCATGTCTACGCTAAAAGAACTAAGAAATGTAAGGCTTGAAAAGCTTAAAACATTGCGAGATTTTGGAGTTGACCCGTATCCGGCTAAATCATCCAGAAATATTACATGCGGAGAAATACTTTCAAATTTTGAAAGTTTCGAAAATAAACAAATTGTGGTTGCAGGCAGGATTATTTCAATGAGAGAACATGGAAAGCTTGCATTTATTGATATTAAAGATCAAAGCGGAAAGATCCAGCTTTATTTAAAGCAGGAAAATATAAAATCACCAAACTATAAATACAGTGAGTTGGGATTTGATAATTTGGATTTATTGGATAACGGTGATTTTGTAGAAGGAATTGGCAGAGTTGTAAAAACCCAGAGAGGGCAGGTATCGGTAGAAGTTGTTAAGTTAAGATTGTTAACCAAAACTTTAAGGCCGTTACCGGATAAGTGGGAAGGTTTAAAAGACAAAGAAACCAGGTTTAGAAGGAGATATCTTGACACAAATATTAACGAGGAGGTATTTCATCGCTTTATAAGACGTGCCAAATTTTGGGATGCTCACAGAGAATTCTTTAAACAGAACGGATTTTTAGAAATAAATATTCCGGTGCTGGAGATGGTTCCGGGTGGAGCTGACGCTACCCCTTTTGTTACCCATATGGAATCTATAGATCAGGATTTTTATTTGAGGATTTCACAGGAGTTATATTTGAAAAGGTTAGTCGGTGGGGGTTATGAAAAGGTCTTTGAAATAGGACCCAGATTTCGAAATGAAGGTTTGTCTGATGAGCATTTGCCCGAACACATTGCAATGGAATTTTACTGGGCGTATGCCGATTACAAAGAAGGTATGGATTTTGTCAAAAGGTTGTATTCGTATGTTTTGGAAAATGTTTATCCGGGTAAGAAAGTTTTTAGTATTAGAGGTTTTACTGTTGACTTCTCAAAAGACTGGGAAATTGTAGATTTTGCGGAAATAATGAAACAAAGATTTGGAGTAGATGTTTATAACGTGGATCTAAAACAGGTTGAAAAGGCTTTGAGGGAAAATAAAGTTAGAATTGACTTCGAATTAAATGCTCAAAGAGGTGTAGATAATCTTTGGAAAGTTCTGAGACATTCAATTACTGGTCCGGCCTTTTTGGTAAATCACCCAAAATATATGTCTCCTTTGTCAAAATCTATGGTGGAGTTTCCCCACATAACCGAAAGGTTTCAGCCGATAATTGCGGGAAGTGAGCTTGGAAATGGATGGTCGGAAATTAACGACCCGTTAGATCAGCTAGAAAGATTTAAAGAACAGCAGAACATGCGCGATTTAGGCGATAAAGAGGCTCAGTGGCTTGATATTGACTACGTTGAAATGCTCGAGTACGGAATGCCGCCTACTTTTGGCTACGGCCATAGCGAGAGAGTATTTTGGTTTTTGGAAGATGTCCCTGCGCGGGAGGGTGTGCCTTTTCCCCAGCTAAAACATGAAATGGAGGAAACTACTAAAGAAATTTACGGATTGTAAGGCGGGAGTTTTATCACCTGAATCTTCGTAAAAATCTAAAGTAGTATTTGATTTTATATATGAAAGAACTCACTGTAGAGACAGCTAAAGAATTACTTCATAAAAATATGCAGAATGTTAATCTACGCAGGCATTGTTATGCAGTCGGTAAAACTTTGAGGGTATTTCATGATTATTATGTTTTGAACGGAGTAAAGAAAGAAGGGATGGATTTGGGAAGTTTGACCGCAGATCAGTGGGAAATAGTAGGCATTTTGCATGACAGTGATTGGGAACTAACCACGAATGATCCTAACAACCATACAATTATGCTATTGGATTGGTTAAAAGAATATAATGCTCCGGAGGAAATATTAAATGTATTTAGGTCTCATAATACGAGACATACGCATTTAAGAGAGCTTGAAACGTTGTTGGAATGGACATTGGAGTGTTGCGATGAATTGACCGGATTTTTAGTAGCGGCAGCTCTGGTTCAGCCGGACAAAAAACTCAGTTCTGTTGCACTCGAAAGCGTACTTAAAAAGTTCAAGCAAAAAGAATTTGCCAGGGCGGTTGATAGATCTCAAATTGCTCAATGCGAAGAAAAACTTGGTATCGGATTGACTGATTTTGTGGGCGTGGCTTTAAAGGCAATGCAGGATAACTCAGACTTGATGGGTTTATAAAGAACTTACACACCGTTTTGTATTTCAGAAAACTTTTTCTTTTTATTTTTACTGTAAAAAACTACTAATAATATACCTCCTAAAATCGTACATATGCCGGAAAAGATGATTGGCAAGTCAACACTTATAGAAAAAAGAAATCCGTCTATTATTGGTGGGAATATTTGTGAAAGTGAAACCAGAGACTGGTTTATACCCAATACTTCCCCCTGCGAGGTTTGATCTGCCTGATTGGAAATAGCTGCGTTTATATTTGGTGTTATTATTCCTTGGAAAATAGCTACAAAAGGCAGCAGTAAGAGCATAAATGTGTACTTTTCCGGAAGTGTTAATATAATAATTGATGTAGCGAGCAAAAATATTGCTGGAGGAAGAACTTTAACCGCGTCCAGTTTTCTGGAGACGTAGCCTGCCAAAATACCTTGTGATACGGCAATCCATATACCAACGTACGCGAAAAACCTTCCTACCTGATTTTGGTTCATCTCAAATTTGCTGATTAGATATATTGAAAAAAACTGAACAAATAAATTAAATCCAAAAGCCAATATAAAAGAAACCGTAAACAATGTTCTCATGTTTGGGATTTTAAATGCTTTTGCGGTATTTTTAAAACCGATAAGTGGATCCATTTTACTGTTGATCTTATTTTTTAGAGTTTCGGGGAATTTATATAGAACCAGTAAAATGTTTACAAAGCAAAGTACGGCGACAAACCAGAAAGGCATTGAGTAATGAAAATAAGAAAATAAGTTTTTGTCAGACAAAGTGCCTCCTATAAACGGTCCCAGTATGAAACCTAATCCAAATGCCATTCCTACATAGCCGAATCTTTTAATCTTTTCCTTTTCATTGCTGATGTCGGCAATCGCGGAATAAATTGTTGAAATATTTCCTCCGGTAAATCCATCTAATAACCTACTGAAGAAAAGAATCCACAAATTGCTGTATATTATGCCTAAAGCAAAAAGGACATAGCCGATTAATGTTCCGACCAGGGATAAAACGAGTACCGGTTTTCTGCCCTTTCTATCTGATAATGCGCCGATAATAGGTGCTCCTATGAATTGTGCGAAGGGGTATGCGGCCATTAGTAAACCTAAAATAATTGCCCTGCCTGATACACCAAAACTTTGAGGGAAGATACCGCTCGATAAGTCCAGGAACAACGCCGGAAGAACAGGAATTACAATTCCTACTCCTAGAAGGTCTATAAACGCTGTAAGTAACATGGGGAAAAGTGGGATTTTGCTTTTATCTAAGGATATTACCGCCACTATAAAAGTATACTATATTTTTGATTAGATTCTGTTTGTGCGATTTGCCTATGTATAATTTAAGTGAGATCATAACGGTATGAATGGACGTATGCCGGGACTTAGTGAAGCGGATATTGAATTTGTAGCACCTTCGTCTGAGAGGGCTGAACAAGGAGTGTCAGAAAACGAACACAGACTTGAGGTTAATGCTTCATATGAAGCTATGTCGGAAAATTTGAGGGCGAATTTATTTTTGGCCGCTGCTGAACTTCATAGAAGAAGAAAGGCTGAACTCCCCCAAAGAGTCACTAATAATGCAAACACACATATAAGGGATTTACTTAATCCAGCTATTACTGAAATGTTATCTGAAGTTGGGGACACTATTACTTATGATGAGGTTTCCCGTATTTTACAAGAACACTTCAATGAAGTTCCGGTAAACAGCCTTCCACATATACAAGCCATAGCCATATTTCACAGGGCTTATGAATCAGCAATTTTAGACAGTCCGGATGCAGCTTTTAATCATGATAAGGCATTAGCTATGGAAGTTGCATTACTTACAATAGATGAACTGACAGTAAGTAGTTCCAGAGGACAAGTTGATGTGCGT
>CAZEAL010000070.1:0-8579 GCA_964510265.1 uncultured Candidatus Saccharibacteria bacterium | reverse complement strand
GAGGAAATCGGCGAACCCAAAATGCCGGACATGGGGGCAATAGGGTTTTGGAGGTCGGTGGCTCAAGAGTACAAGGACGTTCCGAACGTCCTTTTCGAGAGCTTTAGCGAGCCGCACGATGTGTCTCCTGAAATATGGGCGAATGGCGGTAATGTGACTGACGGTGGTCACAACTACGAAACCCCCGGGATGCAATCTCTGATCGACGCCATTCGCAATGAAGGTGCCAACAACATCGTCATTGTTAATGGACTCAACTGGGGTTTTAACCACTCAGATCTGCCTCGTCTGCAAGGTGGTAACTTGGTGTATGGTTCCCATACCTACACCAACTGGGATGAAAGCGACGAAGGAGATGAATGGCATGCTGCGTGGGGTTTCTTAACCGACTTCTATCCAGTGATGCTGTCATCGCTTGGTGACATCGGTGGAGATTGCGAGGGTCGCGAAACCATTAAAGATCTCCTCCTGTACGCCGAGCGCAATGGGGTCTCGTGGGTGGCATGGGCCTGGTTCCCGGAATCGTGCGAGTTCCCGTCCTTAATTCTGGACTGGGATGGCACTCCCACACCATCTGGAGAAATTGTGCAGGAAGCACTCCAGACCAACAGGTAGATTACAACCGAATAACCGACCCCGCAAAGTCTATACGGCAAAGCGGGGTTCGACATTTAGAAAACCTTATTTAACTCTCGTTCTTTTTGCTAGAATATTTATATGACTGCCTACAATAATAATGAACTTTTTAATGCATTATCCGAAATAAAGGCTATAGACGAATCCCAGCTCAAAGATTCACTTAAAGAAAGCGAAGAAAAAAATATACCTTTTGGAGATATTCTACTGGAGAAAGAGCTTATTAATGACGAGAACCTCGGATTGGTCATAGGAGATCTTTTGTCTATACCTTACATAAACCTTTCAAAAGTTGCTATTCCTGAAAACGTATTACAGCTGATACCTGAATCTGTAGCTAACGCACAAAGAATTATAGCTTTTAAAATAGACAGCAATGGATTACATATCGCTACAGAAGATCCTTCAAATAAGCAAATTTTAAAATTCTTAGGAGACAAATCCGGAATGGAAGTTATTGTTTATTACACAACACACACGAAAATTAAAAACGCTTTATCGTTATACTCAAAGAAAATAACTACTGCTTTTGAGGATTTGATTAAAGAAAGTATAAATACTGCAAAAAAAGCTGCTGACGAAGGACCTCCAATTCGGAAAATCGTTGATACGATGATTACTTATGCTAATCAAAATTCGGCTTCTGATATACACATTGAGCCGTTGGAAGATTCAACATTGGTAAGATTCAGAATCGACGGAATGATGCACGACGTTGTTAGTCTTCCTCCCGAACTTGATCCCCAAATAGTAACCAGAATAAAAGTAATGGCTAATTTAAGAACAGATGAACATCAAGAGACTCAGGATGGAAAAATCAGTTTTAAAGTTATATATGATGATAATAAGTCAGATAATTTAGATATAAGAGTTTCTGTTGCCCCGGTTGTAACCGGAGAGAAAATAGTTATGAGACTTCTCTCTGAAAGGTCACGTAATTTTTCTATTGAGGACCTTGGTCTTCAGGCGGATGCTTTTAAAAAAGTTAATGCTGCATATCAACTACCTCATGGCATGATTCTAGCCACCGGACCTACAGGATCAGGGAAAACCACTACTTTGTACGCAATTTTGAAACAATTGAATAAAAGAGAAGTTAACATAATGACTATCGAAGACCCTGTTGAATATCAAATTGAAAACGTTAACCAAATGCAGGTAAATCCCAAGGCTGACTTTACTTTTTCCAAGGGATTACGATCAATTGTAAGACAAGATCCGGATATTATTTTGGTAGGAGAGGTAAGGGATTCCGAAACAGCAGGAATTGCTATAAATAGCGCAATGACAGGCCATCTGGTACTTTCCACCTTGCATACAAATGATGCTGTGACAACATTTCCAAGGTTAATAGATATGGGAATAGAACCTTATCTAGTAGCTTCAACAGTTAACGTGGTTATTGCTCAAAGGTTAATTAGGAAAATATGTTCTAAGTGCAAGACTTCTATAGAAATAAATCCTTCAGAATTAGACATTCAGTTTAAAAAATATTTTACCGATGTTTCAAACTTTCACATTTTTCATGGAAAAGGGTGCGATATTTGCAACTATACCGGTTATACAGGAAGGATAGGAATATTTGAGGTATTAATAATGGATGAAAATTTAAGACAAGCAGTTACAGAAAAAAGTAATGCCGACGAGTTAAAAAAGTTAGCAATAAACTCGGGTATGAAAACAATGCTCGAGGATGGTGTGGAAAAAGTTAAGCTTGGTATTACAACTATTGAAGAATTGCTTAGAGTTACAAAGGAGTAAAAAATATGCTAAATTCAAAATTACATTTATTTAACAAAGCGGATAATCTGGAAGTACTACTTTTTACGAGACATATGTCTACTATGATAAAGTCAGGAATTCCGATAGCCGAAATCCTAAACACTCTAGCACAGCAAACAAAAGATAAAAGATTTAAAAAAACAATATTTGCAGTTTTAAAAGATGTTGAAAATGGCCAACCGCTATCTAAAACCTTAAGCAAGCATCCAAATACATTCAGCAGATTTTATGTGAGTCTTATAGAAGTCAGTGAGGAATCCGGGACATTAGATAAAAATCTGGAATTTATAGCATTACAATTGAATAAAAATTATACCTTCAGCAAGAAGGTTCAAACAGCAATGCTCTACCCAACTCTGGTTTTTATAGCAACTGCTATTTTAGGAAGTTTTATCGCATTTTTTATACTTCCACAACTTGCTGATTTTTTCAGCGCATTTGATATTGAACTTCCGATAACGACTAAGATATTACTATTTTTTTCTACATTATTTAAAGAACACGGTCTGAAAATCGGTGCGGGTTTATTATCTGCATTTGTGATGTTAAAAACTTTTGTAAGTCTGCCCAGTATAAAGCCAATTTGGCATAGTATTTTATTAAAACTCCCTCTTCTGGGTGATTTCATTTCAAATGTACAGCTGGGCAGATTTTCCAGGAACTTTGGTGTATTAATAAAAAGTGGGTTGTCGATTTCAAAAAGTATCGACATTGTAGCCAATACCCTTAATAATTTGAAATTTCAAAATGATTTACTTAAAGTAGGGAGCTATTTTATTGGTGGTTTAAGTATTTCAGAATCAATGGAAAAGGGTAAATTTAAGGAATTTCCGCCTCTGGTTACAAAAATGCTTGCTGTAGGAGAAAAAACCGGAAGTTTGGATGATTCTCTATTGTATCTTGCTGATTTTTACGAAGAAGAAATTGATAACTTTAGCAAAAATATAACTACAATCTTAGAACCGCTTATGCTTATTGTTATAGGTTTAATAGTAGGTTTTGTTGCTTTAGCAATCATTACACCGATTTATGAACTTACTGGTTCTCTTAAGAAATAAAACGGAAATAGGAGTAACTCTTATTGAATTGCTCTTAGTCATTTCGATAATTGCTATTGTTGGCAGTATAACTGCACCTGTATTATCTCGTTTAGTCTTACAAATTAATCTAAATTCAAGTGAAAATAAGATAGTAAGTACTATTAGAAAAGCTCAGGAATATTCTATGGACGGAAAAGGGAACGGAATTTGGGGGTTATGTCTGTCGGGAAGCAATGTAATTTTATATGACGGTACGTGCTCAAATCCATTATCTTCTGACATTTTTTCTATTCCTAATACTGTTATTATTTCAGGCTTAATTGACACTAGTTTTAATTTAAGGGGTGAGCCGTCTAACGTTCTAAATGTATCATTAAGTACTAGTCTGGATTCAAGAACAATACAAATTAATTCATCTGGAGGTTTTAATGTTAATTAAAATTAAAGATCAACAAGGTTTAGGAATCATCGAAATTATAGTAGCAGTTACACTTTTTGTGATTGTTGCAGTTGTAGGTGTAGCTACAGTGGCCGGAAGCTATTCTACGAATAGGCTGGGAACAGAAGAAACACAGGCAACAATATTTGCCCAATCCGGGTTAGATGCAGTCAGATCAATAAAAAAGCAAGGGTGGGACACAAATTTTTTAATTACTGATTGCAGCGGTGGATGTGGTTTGGGATTGTCTGGAAATTCTTGGGTTTGGTCTGGAACAGAAAATACCCAAGGGGTATTTACACGTTACATAACTGTAAGTGATATTCTAAGGGACGGCAGCGGAAATATTGTTACAAGTGGCGGTAATTCAGATCCTGATACAAGAAGAGTTGAATCCTCGGTTACTTGGAATTTTTCTCCGAATAGAAATAATGTACTTAGTTTAATTACATATCTTACTAATTACGCTAAAATAATTCCGGTTGTAGGAGGCTGGGCTAATCCTATTTCACAATCAGTTTTTGATTTAACAAATAGTAACAGCGGGAATAATAATGCTGACGCAATTTCACTTTTTTATTTAAGTGATTTTGTTTTTCTTGGAAGAACTTCTTCAGGTGGTACTGAACTTTATGCTATTGATGTTTCGGATCTTTCTGCACCGGATTTGTGTACTAATTGTCAGCTTGAGTTAGGTGGAAGTGTAAATGATGTAAAAATTTCAGGTAATTATGCCTATATTGCATCAACTAGCAATTCGCAAGAACTTCAAATTGTTAATGTTAGTAATCCTACATCATTAAATACTGCGGGTGTAAACACGATTAATCTAAATAACAGTAATAGCGGGAATAATAATGCTGATGCTATCTCATTAGAAATTTCCGGAAATTCTTTGTATATGATTCGTGCGGGCGGAAACGAATTTATAGAATTTAATGTATCTACTCCAACGAGTCCCACAATTGTAGGAACTGATAATGATATAACGGGTACCCCCACCGATATGGTAGTTGTAGGTGGGTATGCTTTTATAACAAGCACTGATAATAATGCTGAATTACAAGTTGTAGAGTTAAGCTCAAGAAATGTTGTTGGAACTTTGAATCTTAATGAGGGTAATAATGCCGCAGATGCTTTATCAATAGTCTATGCAGGAAATGACAGAATTTTGGTGGGAAGAGATACCAGTCAGGCACCGGAACTTTATTCAATAAATATTTCATCCCCTACCAGTCCGACGATAGTTGATACGGCGGAAATAGTTGATTCAGCAATTGATTTATCTTTTGGAAATGAACTTATTTTTATAGCCACAGACAATAATTCCAGTGATTTATTTATAATAGACGGCAGTAATTTAGATAATATTTCAGATATATCTTTATTAACTCCGGCACTTGGATTTTTGAACGTTTCTAATTCACCTCAAAAAATATTATATGAATCGCTTTTAGATCGTCTTTTTATTGCTTCATCAAGTGATAATAACGAGCTGGAAATAATTAGACCTCAATAATTCTTTATTTTAATGCGAGGGAAATTTGTTTTTTAATTTAAAAAAATATGAAAAATACAAAAACATTTTATCTTGAAAGGAAAAAAATAACAGAAGAAGGGTTTACCCTTATTGAACTTATACTGTACCTAGGCCTTATTGCAATACTTCTTAGTGGAATAATCTTTTTTACATGGAATGTCATCTTGGGAGGAACCAAATCAAATATTCAGTTATTAGTTAATCAAAACATTCGTTTTGCTTCTAAAAGGATTTCTTATGAAATTCGAAATGCCTTATCTATAAATTCTCTGTCTGCAAATGAACTTTGTCTTGCGTCATCAGATACTGTGAGAAATCCGACGAGAATTTATACAAACGGAAATGATTTACGCATCGCCTGGGGCGGCGGTTCTACCAACTGTACAGGAATGACAACTGATCAACTATTAACAAGCTCCGGATTGGTTTCTTCCGACATTTCATTTAATGATCGATCCACAATTGGTACTTCACAAAATGTTGAATATACTCTTACGGTATCTTCGAATTCGGACAGGCAGGAATGGCAACACTCCCGAGTTTATACCGAAACGGTAGAAATTAGGACAGACCAATGAAAATTAAAAAAGAAAGCGGATATATAGCTATAACGATAATTTTAGTTATTATTTCTGTTGTATTAGTTATTGGCACGTCAGTTTCATTATTATCTATAAACGATATTCAAATGTCATTGTCTAATAAAAACGGTTTAACAGCCTTAAATATTGTTGAAGGATGCGCGGATAACTTGTTACTAAATCTGAACGAAGAAAATAACATACCATCAAGTATTTCCCTTCCCGAAGGCACTTGTTCTGTTACAATTAATTCACAAACCGGAGATGATTGGGAATTCACAGTACAAACAACCGTTAATGGTTATTCAAAAAGTGCAGGATATGCTGCCACTAGAGGCTCAAACGTTTTTATCACAAGACGGATAGAAAATTAATTTATATTGTATGAATCTATTTAATAAAAAAATAAGCGTAGTTTATGTGTCTAATAACACTGTTAAAGGGGTAAAAGTCAGTTTAAACGATAAAACTATTGCTGGAGAGATTTACGAAACAGCCTGTAATGAAAGTAATTTTTCTGATTGTATAACGGATGTGGTTTCCAAACTTAAAACTAAAGAAATCGATCTATTATTAGATGATCAGTTGTGTTATGTATTAAATCTTTCCATAGATAAAAATATTGATAAACATAATGAAAGAGCAGAAGTTTTTAAGCTTGTTCAAAAAAATATACCCGAATTGTTAAAAGATTCAGATTGGGATTTTAAAGAAATCAGTGAATATGATAATAAAATCGGAATATTAATTTTTGCACCGGTCAAAACCAAATTCCAATTTATAGCGAACGCGATATTAAAAAGTGAATGCAAGGTCAGGGTGGTGGAATCTATATCCCTGGCAAAATCCAGAAACACAGATCCATTCATCGGAATAGCATTAAAAAAAGATGTAAGGGGGATAGATTCACAAGTACTTAATATATCATTGGAACAATTTATTCCCCAGGATCAAAAAGACAGAAAAATTATAATTCACAGAATTTTTTTATTACTGGCTGCAGTGTTAATTGGTGGAATAGTTCTTAGTTTAATTTACTTCATTTTTAGTAATTCAATTCGTGATCAAAATTTAGAAGCCGTTAATAATAATTTACAAAACGAAAATGAAGATTTATCAGCAGTCATTTTAGAAAGCTTCGATGCAGATAAAACTTCTGAAACTACAGAATCCGATGAGAATGTTAAAAAAATTGATTTATCCTTATACTCTATTCAAATTCTTAACGGTACTGGAAAAGCCGGACTTGCGGCTAAAGTATCCGAATTATTAAAAACAAAAGGATTCGCAGACTTTAAGATTGGAAATGCTGATAAAAATAATTATGAAAAAACTACCATTTTAATTCAGACAATAGAAAATACCGAGAAATTAAAGGAGATTCTTACTGAAGTGCTCGGTGAGTATGAATTTGCAAGTAACGAACCATTGAATTCGGAAATTAATTATGATGTAATTATTACGTTAGGTAATGATTTAATTATAGGAGAATAAATATGCCCCAAAGAAATAAAAAATCTCAGGCAGGCTTTACTTTAATAGAATTGCTTGTCGTTGTTGGAATAATAGCCCTATTGGGCACTGTAGTTATAGTTGCTTTAAACCCCGTAAAGAGGTTCGCTGATGCCAGAAACTCCAGACGCTGGGGTGATGTTAACAGCATATTAACTGCTGTTCACGAGTATATAGTTGATAATGATGGTGCCTTACCAACCGGTTTAGCAACTAGCCAAGCGGCTACTGAACTGGGTACTTGTGGCACCTGCGATAATTTATCAACACCACTAGCACCATATTTAAAGTCTATTCCAACTGATCCTGACGGTGGAACAGCTGCTAATACCGGGTACTTTGCAGAGGTAAATGCAAACAATATTATTACTATTTCTTCAGCAAACGCTGAAAATAGTGAAACTGTAGAAGTATCCAGATAATACTCATTTTTTAGTTTTGTTATTGAACATCTTTAAAATGAGTATTTGGACCTAAAGAATCTCATTCTATTCTTATGATTTTGCTGTCTACATTAATCTTAAGAAAAAATATGGATTAATATGCAGAAAAAAATATTAATAGTTGAAGACGACAAATTCTTACTTAGGGTTTACGGTGCTAAATTTAATAAAGATGATGTTAATGTTACTCTACTTGAAGACGGAAGCGAAGTTACTAAAACAGCTAAAGAACTACACCCGGATTTGATTTTGCTGGATTTGATTCTACCTAAAAAGGACGGCTTTAAAGTATTAGAAGAGTTAAAATCAGACCCGAGTACTAAAAAAATTCCGGTAATCGTAATCACTCAACTTAGTCAGGATGAAGATATTGCAAAAGCTAAGGCGTTGGGTATCGTTAAGTATCTTGTCAAATCTGAAAGTTCGTTAAAGGAAATCAAGACAGTTTTAGACGAGTATCTTTCTTAAATTTATTGTATATAGGTCATTGTAATCAAGAATAAATCGTAGCAATCAAATAGTAAAAAGGATAAAATGGGTCTATGAAAGATTTTAAAGACAGTTTTTTGCAGTCACTCAAGAAAGTTTATGAATCAAATAAAGATG
>CAZEAL010000069.1:0-2956 GCA_964510265.1 uncultured Candidatus Saccharibacteria bacterium | reverse complement strand
AAAGCCGCTTTTATTGCTGATATCTAATAAATAAAATGTGTTACCACCTTCAACATAAACTGTGTCCATTTGCTCCAGTTTTTCTTTTAAATTGTCATGTTGAGTTACTCGCAAATCAACATCAATAATTTCAAAACCCAAATCTATAAACTTTTCTCTGTTATGAGTTATCCAAGATTGATCATCATCTAAATCGGATGCATTTGCTATATATGCAACTTTAGGATTTTTAGGAAATACCTTCAATTTTTCTCTTAATAAATTTCCGCTGTATCCAAATTCGGACGCTAAAAATAACTTACTCATTTTGAGTACTCCGTCAAATTTATTAATTTCATTGTTCCAAATTCATCGGAGTTCAATTCTGTATTAAAAACTTCTCTTGCTAAAGTTTCAGCAATAATTTGATTTCCTACTACGTTGCAATGTAAGTAATCTATATCTCCGGGTTTAATATCCCATACTTCGTTGTGCCAAGGATATACAAAATCAAATAATTTAATTAAATCATGCTTTTCAAATTCGACCATTATATCTACAAATTGATAATTTAATTCTTTGGATAATTCTTTATGTATGTTTCTTAAAATCTTTAAAGATTCAAAATATTCAGGTTTATTAATTAAATAGGACCAAGTTACAAGTTCAATATTATTTTCCACAATCATTTTATTCAGCTTCTTTAGATCTTCTTTGGTTTTTTCAGCGTTTAAAATAGGATTAATCGAGTTTAATCCCAAGGATTCTATAACTAAATCAGGTTTAAATCCTTTTATTTCACTGTCAAAGTTTTCTATATAGTGATTTATTGTTGCACCGTCTCTTGCGACATTTATAATTTTCCTTTTCCAACATAGTTCCCAGTTTTCATCTTGTTTTAAAGTATAATTTAGCCAGTCATGCCAGTTTGGATGACACCAATCCTGTGCGGTAATTGAAGAACCGATTAACACTATGGTTAAATGGTCATAGTTATTAAATTTTTCAAGATATCTTTTTTTCATTGTTTCTTTTGTTTATATACTTTTTTATAAGTAAACCAAATACCAAACCTACCATATTCAAAGAAACGAACCAAATTGTAAAACCAGTTCTGGAAGAAAAGTCCAATCCTTTAAATAAAACCGCTAAGATCAAAGTAGGAATAATACTGCAAACTGCAGTAATAGCAAAGTATTTATTGAAGGGAATGTTGGTTAATCCCGCAGCATATGAAATGTAATCAAATAAGGGAAAACCGATTAACCTGGAGATAATTAATACTTCTGTTCCCTCTGCTCTGGCAAAATCATCAATCTCGTTCATAGTGTTTTGGCCAACGAATTTAATAACTAGTTTCCGTCCAAATCTTCTGCTTAAATAAAAGCTTATGGTAGAACTAAGGAGACCCCCAAAATATACGAAAATAACTGTTGTTGTGTAACCGTATACTGCAATACTTATTAGTGACGCTGGAGATCCCGGTAATGGCGCGAATATTTGGGAAAATGCCGTGAATGAAACTATAAAAATCGGTCCCAGAGGTCCCATGCCCTCAATAAATGCTTTAAATCGTGCGGAGTTTAAGTATGGCACCGACAAATTTACCAGTATTCCTACCAGAATTATTCCGAAGATAATTACCAAAAGTTTTCCGACTAAGTCTGGTTTCTTTTCCATAAAATCATTTTAACAGTTCTATTTGTAATTGTTGTATATTTATATTATTGATATGTCGATGAAAAGTTATAAGATAATTTTACTTGTAATTCTGTTTTTGTTTTTTATATTTAGGCTTCCGGGTTTAGGTAAGGATATTTCTAATTCCGACGCAGCCAGATGGCACAGGAGGTCGGAAGACTTTTTAAATGCATTAAAATCAGGAAATTTTGCGGATACTTATCAGCACTACCAGCCAGGAGTTACATTAATGTGGCTGGATGCTATTGTAAATGATTTATCTTTTAAGTATCAGGTTTTAAGAGGTCTGGAACCTAAAACTTTAGAAAATTCAACTTATTATCCGGTAGTTCACGGGATTTCAAAAGCGTTTATTGTATTGGTTTTGGGGTTATTACTGTTTATTCAAATATTACTTGTGAGAAATATTTATGGAGCAGAGGTTTCACTGGTGTATGGCCTTTTTATGAGTGTTGAACCATATTTAATAGGGATTAATAGATGGTTTCATGTAACTTCTTTAGAAACATTTTTTTCATTTACATCTTTCTTATTTATATTGAATTGGTATAAATTTCGGAACAGTAAATATCTGGGTTTATCTTCGGTATTTTTAGGTTTATCAGTATTATCAAAATTAACGACATTAATAATTATACCCGTTTATTTGATAGTTTTTATATTAGGATTCAGGCAAAAGAAGGACGCAAGTATTTTAATTTTTGGTTTGGTTTTTATTTTGACATTTTTTATATTTTTTCCGGCAATGATGACAGATACAAGTTTTGTTGTTTCAAAATTGTCTGGAGCTGTTTTCAAAGCAGTTACTGATAATTATGCTTCAGACATGATACCTGCTCAGATACTTCCGATTTATTATTTTGTAATTTTAGGGTTAAAGTTATCACCTGTTACTATTATTATATTCATAATAAGTTTAATATTATTAACCAAAAGTAAAGAGATAATTTCAGATAAATTTAAATTAATAATATTTATAAATCTTTTGCTGTATTTGGCAGCATTAAGTTTTGCCGAACAAAAAATAGATCGATATTCCATAGCGATGTTTCCTTCGATTATTCTGATTTCAAGTTTTGTAGTTAAGAACTTTCTTAGAAGATCGAAGTTAATTATATATTCATCCACATTGATTTTTATTATTTTAATTTCATATATTTATTTCCCGGTATATTCGGCATACTACTCCCCTGTTTTTGGAGGAACTGAAACAGCATTAAAATTGGGAATTTATGATAACAGCGGAGAGTTTTATGCTCAAGCTGCCGATTATTTA
>CAZEAL010000068.1:0-5005 GCA_964510265.1 uncultured Candidatus Saccharibacteria bacterium | reverse complement strand
GCCCGCACGGCCTCGAAAATAAAACTCTCTTATTTCAAACAAGAACGGTAAACTTCATATACCTAAGAAATAATATAAATCAATGCTTAAAAAACTATTGACTATTATATAATTATCATGTAGAATTCAATTAATAATTTATATAATAGAGAATTTACAGCCATGTTTAAAACTTTATTAAAAACTATCTTTTTAATTACTTTTCAGCAACTACATTTTTTCAAAAATGTTTTTATATGCTTATTCAATTTTAATACTCAGTTAATTTGTAATCAATTTTATTCATAAAAGGAGAAATTATGCGAAAGACCTTTCTTTTAGGGATTCTATTCATTTTATTCTTGACTTCAAACTTATATGCTCAAAGCACAAACCAGACATTAGTATTAAAACAAGGTTTTAATTTCATCAGTTTTACCGTCCAGCCGAGCATAACGGTCACCCAATTTAAGCAAGACAATATTTCATTAATCGATGATATGTATCTTTATAGCGCAACTGCCGGTTCTTTTTTAAGCATTGCAGACGGCACCCTGACATCAATTTCGTCTGGTAAAGGCTATATAATCAAGGCAAAAATCGAAGGCTCATTGATTATAAGCGGTTCTATTGCGAGCACTCAACCCGATTTATCGCTCAAAGCAGGCTTTAACCTTATCGGTATATCTCAAACTATCACCAGCACAAGTTTTTCGAATCTGGTAAGAACTTATGGCATAATAAAAGGCTTATATAAATGGAGTCCAACAGCGGGTTCATTTATTCAGGTAATTAAAGATTACAACGGAACGCCTCAATTGATAGATGCCGTTGATCCTCAACTGAAAAGCGGAGAATCATACTTTTTAAACGCTTATGATAACACAACTTTAAGTTTTTCTGGTGGCTCAATCAGTTTAATCGGCGGCACCATTCCAGTAAATTCAGATGTTCCGGTTTCTGTTCTTAGCGATCTCCCAACCGCAGAACAAACACCTGGCTATGGTAATATCGAGGGTGAAATTTCTCCGACCTATACCGCCGCTTCGCCTATCAATAGAATCATAAACATCGTCAGCTTGTCCAATATCAAAGTCTGGGTCAAAAATCACCCCGAAATAAACACACTCACCGACTCTAACGGCAAATTCGTTCTCAAAAATGTTCCGGCCGCCGCTAAAGGCTCAGGCCATACAATCGAATACGAAAAAAATGAAGGCGAAGAAGTTTTTAAAGGTGTTGTAAAAGACGTTCCGGTCATTGAAAAGAAAAAGATCGACCTGAAGCCTTATATCGGCCCAAGCGTCATAAAAAAAACTGGCGCGATAACAGGAAAATTAGCACTTTCAGACGGTTTATCGCCACTTGGGGCCGAAGTATATATTCCGGCTATATCAGGCCTGATCGCAAAAGCCGACGAAGACGGAACTTTTAATCTTTTATATGTGCCAGAGGGTTCTTTTACTCTTGTCGCTTATGCAAACGGCTATGAAATATTGAAAACTGAAGTTATAATAAACGCAGGCGAAATTAAGAGTTTAAGCACAATTTTATTAAACAAAAAAATCATTGCTTCGACCGAATCATTTATCGACGGCTTTATAATGGACAACAATTCTGCCCCTGTTGCAAACGCTAATTTATGTTTGTTATCGGAAGACGCGAAAATTGATTTAGGCACTTCCACCACTATAACCGGTCATTACAGATTTAATAACGTGCCGGCGGGAAAATATAAAATCATAGTAACTAAAGATCAATTCATTGGCTTAAACACTGAAGAAACGATTTTAGCCGGTCAAACAAAATATTTAAATATCTCGCTAAAAAAATCCCAAACCAATATAAACACCTATGCAATGGTTTCAGGTAAATTAATAATGAAAGGTTCTAACATTCCATTGCGTAATGCGATAATAATAACATCGCCGCCTACTCAACAGTATTTTACTGATTTCGACGGAACTTTTAACTTTTTGTTGCCGGCAGGTTCTTCAAGCGTTTACAAAATAATTTATAAAAAAGCCGGTTATCTTGATTTTTCCAGTGAAATATCTTTAAAAGCCGAAGAAAGCGTTTCAATTCAGGATATTCTTTTACAGCCCCTTACCAACGATTTAATTCCCACCTCTTTAGATTTAAATATTCCCGCATTAACCCTCAAAGAAGGCGATTCGCTTCAGTTAACAGCAACTGTAAAAGATAACAGCGGCAATATTTTAACCGGCCAAAAGATCGACTGGTCAGTGAATAATTCAAATGGATTCATTAGTTTATCAGGTCTTTTCAATGCGATAAAAGCCGGTGACGTTGAAATTACAGCTAAATGCGCTAGCATATCCAAAACGATCAACGTAAAAATTGAAGCAAATTCTTCAATAATAAGCCAGCTAAAAATAACTTCAGAAAGCATAGGTTTTGAAACCGGAAAAGTTTACAAATTCAACCTTGTAGCAGTTACGAACGACGGTAAAATAACTATAATCCCCGCCAGCATGGCGACCTGGGAAATTTCGCCATTAAATTCAAACATCATAATAAACGAGGGAAGTTTAATATCATCGACCGCTTATAATGGCATTGTCAAGGTAACATACAATCAGCAATCAGCTTCAAAATTAATCAATATAGTTTCTGCAGTGGTCGATTTAACGCCTCCAACAATTTCCCATATTCCTCCCGCATTAAAACCCGTGACACCATTAGAAATTAAATGCATCGTAACGGACAATAAAAACGTCGAAAAAGCCATACTTTACTTCAAAAAAGCAAGTTCCGAATTCGAAAGTTCTCCTTGGAGCAGCATTCCAATGGACCGTATAATAACAACCGAAAATAATTATTCAAACGAGTATTCATACATAATACCTGCATCATTTATAACGACAGCGGGCATAAAATATTATATTGCCGCCAACGACATGAATCAGAATAAATCTTATTATCCAACAGAAGGCGAATTAAAACCCGTGGTTTTATTACCTGCCTCATCAGGCTATGTCAGCACACTTAAAGGCAGAGTAATAATCACAGGAACCAACACACCCATTTCTGACGCGCAAGTCATTTTTTCAGCCGGCGAGGGCATTGTAACAAAAACAGATGGTTCAGGCAACTTTATTATTAACGGCCAGTTTACAGCCGGCTTATATTCGCTCACATCAACCAAACTCGGAAAAATCGGCGAAAAATCACTAGAAATAACTCAAACCCAATACGGCACCGAAATAACAGATTTAATAATCGAAATGGAACAACCCAAACTAACAAAAATCGAAATTGAAAAAACTCAAGACCAGATCGGGTTTAATCAAAAATACGATTTATCGAAATTATCCATAACCGCTTATTACGACAACGGACAGACAAGACTTATTATTCCTAAATGGCTTGCAGATAAAGGAACTATTGAAAATCTATTATATTCTCCGCTTGCACAAATTTATACTGCAACCTTAACTGCGTCATATACAGAAAATGGAATTAACAAAATATCAAATTTAACTCTAAACGTTATCAACGAAGAAGTTAAAATCCTGAGCGCAATTTCTTTATCAATGACTTCCGAAAATATTTTATCATCTTTCAAAACATATGATCTTTCAAAAATAGTTACTAACGCATTATACTCTGATGGAACTTCGAAAATCATAACACCGACATGGACTGTCTATAGTGGCGGCGGAACAATTTCAAATTTTTTATTTTATCTTCCAACGGATACCAATAATGTTATATTGATTGCAAGTTATCTTGAGCAAAGCATCACTAAAACGGTCGAATTATCTTTAACAATTTCAACGAGCGAAACACCTCAAACAGTCGCTACACCAATAATAAGTCCTGGCAGCGGAACTTTCTCATTATCTCAATTAATTACAATATCATGTACAACCGAAAATGCAATAATTAAATATACGCTGGATAGTTCTATTCCTTCTGCCACGAATGGTTTGGTTTATTCTTCGCCATTTACTATTACTCAATCATCGACTATAAAAGCCATAGCGATTAAAGCAGGTCTTTCAAATTCAGCTTTAATATCGGCCACATATTCATTCAATAATATATCTGGGTCAACACTCAATATCGATTTAGGTGATGGCATTATTCTAGAACTGGTCAAAATTCCAGCCGGAACATTTCAAATGGGAAGTCCTAACGAGGAACTTAATCGACTACCTACCGAAGGCCCCGTCCATACTGTAAACATAACCAAAGATTTTTATATGGGTAAATATGAAGTAACTCAAGGACAGTGGACAAAAATCACCGGAATCGTACCAGATAACGGTTATGGCGTCGGAACCAACCTTCCAGTTTATTACTTATCATGGAATGATTGTCAAAGTTTCATCACAATACTAAATCAGAAGGATTATTCTAAAGGCTTGGGAAAATTTAGGCTTCCTACAGAGGCAGAGTGGGAATATGCCTGCCGCGCAAACACAACCACTCCATATTATTGGGGCGAAACAATGGATAATTATTATTGCTGGTATAGCAGTAATTCAGCTAGCAATGTGCATCCCGTCGGAAGCACTCTAGCAGGGCTTAATTCTCCAAATGCTTTTGGGCTTTATGATATGAGCGGCAATGTTATGGAATGGTGTAACGATTGGTTCGGACCATATCCATCCGATACATTAACCGACCCGCTTGGTCCATCTTCGGGTACTTATCGTGTTATAAGAGGTGGAGCTTTCGTTACCAACGCAACCTATTGTCGTTCTGCATTTCGCCGTGAAACATTTAAACCTACAGAAAAATCATCATCTAATGGTTTTCGCGTTGTATTGGCAAACGAATACTCTCTAACTGGAAAAGTTGAAGTTCCAATTATCAGTATACTCAGCGGAACATACTATTCAACGCTTGAAATTAAATTATCAAGTACCACGCCAGGAGCAACAATTAAATATACAACCGATGGAACTATACCATCATCAAACAATGGGCAAATTTACACTTCTGAAATTATTATTTCATCATCAACCATGCTTAAAACCTTCGCTTTTAAACCCGA
>CAZEAL010000067.1:0-7376 GCA_964510265.1 uncultured Candidatus Saccharibacteria bacterium | reverse complement strand
GGATTAATTTCAACCGAATTACTTCTTAAAGCTTACAACTTAGATTTTAAATTTGCTCAAGTTCCTGTGACTCATAAAAAACGTCAATATGGAAATTCTACCGGCGACTCATCAACTGTAATAAAGAAAGCGGTAAGGGAAACTGTACATCTGCTTAATATTTTTCCCGAAAGAAAAAAATTCTTAATGCTTAATTTTGCATGGTTTGGAGTTCTATTGCTTTTGTTTCCGGTAGCATTGAGAGTCAACTATATGCAGAACGACGAATACACTCACTACCGCATGGTTGCCCAATTTTTGAATTTTGATTTTACTCTGGATCCTTATTTAGGTTCTACATTTTACACTCAAGGATTATTAGGAATGGTCTTTGCTAATTTATTCGGAATAGGATCGATGCCTGTTCTGACCTTACTTATTTCAATAGGAGCAGTTTGGCTTTTGTCTATTATTTTATACACGTTTTTTGAAGTTAAAGTATTACCGTCCTTTTTAACAGGACTTTTCATATTTGTTAATCCACTGTTTCTTTACTCTTCCTGGGGTTTTATGTCGGAAAATTATTTCATTTTCTTTTTAGCGGCTTCGCTCTGGTCATATTATTCTTTCGCAAGAAAACCTACACGCCGAAAATTTATTATTACCAATCTTTTGTTTTTTCTAAGCTACGGAGTCAGGC
Organism: uncultured Candidatus Saccharibacteria bacterium; assembly: GCA_964510265.1. GTDB lineage: Bacteria > Patescibacteriota > WWE3 > UBA101185 > UBA10185 > 2-02-FULL-38-14. Next base: position 6,697 of record CAZEAL010000067.1, on the reverse strand, counting down.
AGTTCGGACTGTTTACTCCCCTGGCCGCCTCGCTGGATTTATTTTATAAAAGAAAATATAAGTGGTCATTTGTGCAATTTGCAGTTTTTATATTTTTTGTTTTATTCCACTTTTTTGTGTTTCCTCAAACTCCTCAAATGTATGACGGAAGGCTTTCGCTTTCGAACTTAAATGATGTAGACGGAGTTGTCACCAGAATTTATATATTCGGAATTTATATTTCGGTATTTCTGGCGCCTTTTATAGTTAGTTTTATATACCGCACTATAAGGAAGAACCCTAAAATATTTGTTATGATTTTACTTTCGGTTTTCCTGTTTTGGTTCTTTGAAAAAAAGTTTGAACCCGAAAATATCAAATTTACATTAAGAACAAGAGAAGGTGAAACGAATTATGAGGTTGTATCTCCGAAGTTTCCCTATCTGGAAAATATTTTCACCCGCAAGGGAGTCTTTGAAGATAACCTTCCGGGGGACAAGTATATATTTCCGGGATATTTCGACCTATTTGGAGTCTTAGAGCTGTCTGGGAAGTGGCTTTTTGTTTTATTTTTAGCATTTGTTTTTGTGAATTTGAAAAAAATCGAGAAAATGACTTTATTTTATTCTCTGATATTTATAGGAATATTATTGATTTCACCCCGGCTATTTGATCGTTATCTTCTCCCTGTTGTTATATCCGGATTGATAATGATAGTGTCTTTGATGAAATTCAGTTCCGAAAGGTTTTCAATGACTGTTTTAATTTTCACGCTTGTTTTTTGGCTATTTCTCGGGTATCAATTTACTGCGGACTTTATGTTGGTTAACCGCTACATTTGGAGTGAATCGCAAAAAATATCTGAAACGGAAAATGTGCCAAAAAATAAAATAAGCGCCGACCATTCATGGCGGCAGCTTTATCCTAATGAATCGAGGGACAGAATTTATCATTTTACATACAAAGCTTTTGACCGCGCCAAGGAAGGAAGTAATTACAGCTTGGTAAGTAGTTTTAAAATCGACTATCCGTTCAATTTTTATAAAGATTCTTTTGTATATTTATATTTTAATAAGGGAGCGGTTGACGACTAGCTCTTAAGTGATTCAATAAATGAACTTGTTTAGAGTTTAATTAGAAAAACTATTCTCTGCCAAATAACATTCTTAACTCTGCTTTTGCATTGTCTAAAGTTTGTTTCCGTTCTTTGCTTAGGTTTTTTCCTGCCCGGTTAATATAAAAGTTTAGCATTGACATTGCGGACTGAAATGTTTTAGCCTTGCGTTTTTGGCTTTTCTCGGCAGATCTTTTGAGAGACAGAGCGATTTTTCTGGCGTTACTCCAAGTGAAAACCCCCTTGTCTAAATCCAAAGCATTGCTCTCTTTTGTTACTTTTGCAGACCACAATTTATTTTTAAGCATATATCTATTAGCAAAATACCTTAATCCGGTGAAAATTTCCAGCAATTTCTTTAATGGTAATATTCATTTAACATAGGGAATTACTATGAGCAAAACAACGACAATTGTATTTTTTTTAATTTTATTTTTAATAGGAATGGTCTCATATAAAGATTATGGTGTATCTTGGGATGAACCAATTCAAAGAAAGTTCGGTCTGGCGGTTTATAATTATATTTTTAACGGGTCCGATCAGATGTTTAAATCCTCCGAAAAATATTACGGACCGGTATTTGAATTTATTTTAGTTGTTATAGAAAAAGTTTTAAATTTAACTTCGGAAAAAGAGATTTATCAAATTCGCCATTTATTTACTTTTATTTTTAATTTTATCGGGTATTTGTTTTTTTATAAACTCACCCGAACCATCTTTAAGAACAGGTTTATAAGCATGACAGCAGTTTCCTTTTTAGCATTTTCGCCGTTGATTTTTGCGCATTCTTTTTATAATTCCAAGGATGCTGTTCTGATGAGCGGAGTCATTATTGCCTCTTATTTTTCTTTAAAGTTTTTAAAGGACCCTCGTTCAAAAAAAGCATTAATAGCAGGTATTTTTTGTGCTTTAGCTATAACCATAAGAATTGTGGGTGTATTTGTTCCGGTTATCACTTTTTTAGTATTAATACCAAACCTCAAAGCAGATAAAGTTAAACCTTTATTATTTTATATATTTTCCATAGTAGTATTTACATTTGTATTGTGGCCATTACTGTGGAAAAATCCTGTTAAAGAATTTACAAACTCCTTTAATGAAATGAAAAATTTTCATGAGACATCTTCAACTATATTTTTAGGTAAAACAATTCCCGGAAATAAGATCCCGTGGTTTTATGTTCCCTTTTGGATGATGCTTACCATTCCGTATACCCAAGTACTTCTTTTTATAAGCGGAGTCCTTACTTTCTTTAAAAGTCCTGTTAATAATACCTATAAGTTATTTCTTATCTTGTGGTTTGTATTGCCGCTTATGACTGTAATATACCTGAAATCAACTTTGTATGATGGATGGAGACAGATGTTTTTTATATATCCCGGATTTATTTTGATTTCCATTAGCGGATTAAAATATATTTTAGACTCAAGGGTTACAGTTATTAAAATATTCATAATAACTTTAGTTTATATTAATCTGGCTCAGGCAGTATTATTTATTAATAAATGGCACCCGAACCAAAATGTCTTTTTTAATATTTTGGCTGGTGGGAAAGCAGAAATATCAAATAAATTCAGCTTAGACTATTGGGGATTGGTATATAAGCAGCTTTATGACTTCTTATCGGACTTTGACGGAAGAGAAAATATTAAAGTGTATATTGATACTTTTCCGGGGGAGACAAATTTAAGAATGTCGAAAACCCCCCAAAAGTTTGTTTTAACCGACAGTATGGTTAATTCCGATTATTATTTAACAAATTTTAGATCAGGTGTTGTACTGGAAGAGTCCAAAAAAGTATACAAAGTAGCTGTTGATGGTGTGGAAATAGGTGCCGTTTATAAGGTGAACTGAAGTATGGGTTTACTTTAATTAAAATGAAGTTTTTTTCTTAAATATGTTTAATGAGTATAATACCCATATGTTTGAAATACTTGTGGTAGGGTCAATCGGTTACGATTTGGTATTTGAAATTCACGGGGCAATAAAAGATAAGATTGTTTTAGAATCAGGGTTGATAAAAAACCTGGATTTGCTATTTACGGCTAAAGACTTGAGAAAAATGTATGGAGGTATAGCGGGAAATATTGCTTATGGTCTTGGCAGTCTACATACGGATTGCGCGGTTTTCAGCGTTGTTGGTGCCGACTATAAACTTGATTATGGAAAATATCTAAGTGGTCTGGGTGTTAAAGACTACACTGTTACATTGGAAGATAGGTATACAGCCGCGTACTATGCAGTGTCGGATTCCAACAAAGATCTAATTGGTGTATGGCAGCCAAATGCGCATGAAGAATTTCACAAATATTCTTTGAAAGATACAATTTCGGATTTTTCTAATGTTGGGTATGCCATATTCTCTCCCGGTACATCTGCCAGTATGGCTAAGCATATCGTCGAGCTTAAGCAGCTAAACGATAAAACAAAAATTATCTTTGACCCTGGTCCCGTAATTAATTTTTTCAATTTAAAAGATTTGGAAAGTTCACTGGATTTAGCCGACATTGTAATTGGGAATGAAATTGAGATTCCGATATTGCTGAATGAACTTGGATTAAGCGTTTCTGATGTTATAGATAGAAATAAAATTATCATTGAGACTTTGGGGCCGAAGGGTTCGAAAATTTATACAAATAATGGAGTAATAATGGTTGATCCAATTAATGTGGAAGTTATGGAAGCGACTGGTGCTGGAGATGCTTTCAGAGCCGGTTTGTTACATGGTCTAGCTGAAGGTAAAAATATTGAAAAGTCAGCCAAAATAGGATCTTATCTTGGGGCTTTAAGCACCAAACATCACGGTGGACAAGGATATACTATTTCGGAAAACGATCTAAATTATATTAGACGTATTTAACAAAACACGTTAATATATTTTTATGATAAACAAAAAAACTGCGAACCAAAATGACTTTAAAGTTGCCGATATTACTCTTGCCGAATTGGGAAGGCATGAAATAAGAATGGCGGAAAATGAAATGCCCGGATTGATGGCTACACGTGAAAAATACAGCAAGGAAAAACCATTAAAAGGCTCAAGAATAGTAGGTTCACTTCATATGACTAAAGAAACCGCAGTGTTGATTGAAACTTTAGTTGCTCTTGGAGCCGATGTACGTTGGGTTTCATGTAATATATTTTCAACTCAAAATCAAGCCGCCGCTGCAATTGCCAAAGCCGGTATTCCGGTTTTTGCCTGGAAAGGTGAAACACTGGAAGAATATTGGTGGTGTACTAAACAAGCGTTTGTTTTTCCCGGTGGTATTGGGCCAAACCTTATAGTAGACGACGGGGGAGATGCTACACTCTTTTTTCATAGAGGTTATAAATCCGAAGAAGACAATTCGATTTTGAAACAAGACAATGACCACAAGGAGTTGAAACATGTAAATAAATTTTTAAAAGAACTTTCAAAGGAAAATCCTGATTTCTGGCACAAGACCTTAAAAACCTTTAAAGGAGTTTCCGAAGAAACCACAACGGGAGTTCATCGTTTATATCAGTTGAATGAGTCCGGCAAATTGCTGTTTCCTGCAATGAATGTAAACGATTCAGTTACAAAAAGTAAATTTGATAACTTGTATGGATGTAGGGAGTCTTTAGCTGATGGTATTAAAAGAGCTACAGACGTAATGGTTGCCGGTAAGGTGGTTGTTATCTGCGGATACGGCGATGTCGGTAAAGGTTGTGCCCAATCAATGAGGGGTTTTGGGGCAAGAGTTGTTGTAACCGAGATAGACCCAATATGTGCACTTCAGGCAGCTATGGAAGGTTTTGAGGTTTCTACGGTGGAAGACAATTTAGCCGAAGGAGATATATTTGTTACAGCGACAGGGAATTGCGACATAATAACCTTAGATAACATGAAAAAAATGAAAGATAACGCTATAGTTTGTAATATAGGGCACTTTGATAACGAAATACAAATTGATGCGTTGAATGCTTATAAAGGCGCCAAAAAGGTGAATATAAAGCCTCAAGTTGATAGATATGACTTTGATACAGGAAAAAGCCTATACATTTTAGCTGAAGGCAGGTTAGTCAATCTTGGCTGCGCAAAGGGACACCCGTCATTTGTGATGTCAAACTCTTTTACAAATCAGGTTTTGGCTCAATTAGACCTATGGAAGCATGAATATAAAGTGGGAGTATATACACTGCCGAAGAAATTAGACGAGGAGGTTGCAAGGTTGCATCTTAAAAAACTGGGAGTGAAGCTGACAAAATTAAATGCAAAGCAGGCAGCCTATATAGGAGTGAAAATGGAAGGTCCTTATAAAGCGAATCATTACAGATATTAACTAACTTATTTTAAGGTAATATTAAATAATTGATATACTAGTGAGGGCGTTTTTTTTATTTCTTATCTCTAGAAATCACTATTAGGAGTTTTATGAAAAGAACGTATATAAAAGATATTGCTTCAAAAGTGTCAAAAGAAGTCCTATTGCAGGGGTGGGTTCAAACAATACGGGATCAGGGGGGTATAAAGTTTATAGTACTAAGAGATATAACAGGAATAGTACAGTTGGTTATCTCTAAAAGTTCTTTGGAAGCATTTAATTCAGTAGCCGGTCTAACTTTAGAATCAGTAATCGAAACTATCGGTATTGTTAAAGAAGAAAAGCAGGCACCTTCCGGAATTGAAGTTAGCGTAAATGAAATAAAAACATTATCAAAAGCTTATCCTGAATTACCTATTCCTGTTGTCGAAAAAAGTACTGGAGAAACAGATCAAGCTAAAAGACTTGATTGGCGCTGGATTGATTTAAGGAAACCGGAAAACTCACTTATTTTTAAAGTATGGACAACAATGGAACAGGCTTTCAGGGATTATTGTGTCTCTAATGGATATATAGAGATCCACTCTCCTAAAACAGTTGTTACGTCTACAGAGTCGGGGTCAGAATTATTTGAGATTAAATATTTTGACAAAAAAGCCTATCTTGCTCAGTCACCACAACTGTATAAGCAAATGGGCATGGCGGCGGGCTTTGAGAAAGTTTTTGAAGTTGGTCCGGTCTTCAGAGCAAATCCCTCCTTTACAAGCAGACATGATACAGAATTTACAATGTATGACGTAGAAATATCATTCGTAAAATCACATTTAGAGTTAATGGAAGAGGAAGAAAAGATGCTGGTAGCTGTATTTTCGGCTATTAAAGAGAAGTATGGGCGTGAAATAGAGGAAACATTTGACCAGGAAATAGTAGTTCCGAAAACACCTTTTCCAAAACTAACATTAAGGGAAGCGAAGAGCATTCTCAAAGATTTAGGTGTGCCAAATGAAAGAGGTGAAGATATGAGTCCGGAAGAAGAACGTGCTATTGCTGAATATATTGAAAAGAAAGAAGGTCATGAATTTGTATTTATTCACGAATGGCCGACATCAGTCAGGGCATTTTATAGTATGCGCGATGAATCAGATCCAACTATAACTAAAAGTTTTGATTTGCTGTATAAGGGTTTGGAAATAACAAGCGGCGCTCAAAGAGAGCATAGATATGAACAGTTACAAAAGCAAATAGAAGAAAACGGATTTGAGCTGGAACCCTTTGAGAATTATTTAAATTTCTTTAAATATGGCTGCCCGCCTCATGG